>CALRLJ020000060.1:0-12875 GCA_943368635.1 Sediminibacterium ginsengisoli
TATGCGGGCTTGACCCGCGTATCCATTCTTCTTGAGAAGATGGATCGCCGGATCGAGCCCGGCGATGACGAAGAATGGAGACGTGAGCCATGCCCGATCTCGCCGATCTGTTTCCCGGCTTCAAATCCGAATGGATCAGCACGCGCGGCGGACGCATCTTCGCCCGCGTCGGCGGCAAGGGGCCGCCGCTGCTGTTGCTGCACGGCTATCCGCAGACCCACGTGATGTGGCATCGCGTCGCGCCGATGCTTGCAGAGACATTCACCCTCGTGATTCCGGACCTGCCGGGCTACGGCTGGTCGGATGTGCCGAAGACCGACGAGAACCATACGCCGTTCACCAAGCGTGCGATGGCGCAGGTGATGATCGAGGCGATGGAAAAGCTCGGCCATGTGCATTTCGGTCTTGCCGGTCACGATCGCGGCGGGCGCGTCGCGTATCGCCTGGCACTGGATCATCCCGGACGGCTGTCGCGGTTGGCGACGCTGGATATTCTGCCGACCTACGACTACTGGGCGAAAATGGATCGCGGCTTTGCGCTGAAGATCTATCATTGGGCGTTTCTCGCGCAGCCTCATCCGTTGCCGGAAAACCTGATCGGGGCAAATCCCGATGACTATTTCGGCCGCACCTTCAAAAGCTGGGCCAAGAAAGATGCGCCCAATCCGTTCGATCCGCGTGCGGTCGAACATTACCTGACGGCATTTCGCGATCCGCTGCGCATCCATGCGGCGTGTGAGGATTATCGTGCCGGGGCCTATGCCGATTTCGAACACGACAAGGCCGACGTTGATGCCGGCAACAAGATCACGGTGCCGATGCTGGCGCTGTGGGGCGGCGGCGGCATTGCTTCGTCGGCCTCCAGCCCGCTCGATACATGGCGGAAGTGGGCGACAAATGTCGGCGGCCATGCCATCGATGCGGGACATTTCCTGCCTGAGGAAAATCCGCAGGCGACGGCCGATGCATTACTTAATTTTTTTCGGAGCAGAATTGATGGCGTTACGTGAGGCGCGGCGCGAGGACATCCGCCGTATTGTCGAGATGCTGGCGGACGATGAAGTCGCGCGCGGGCGCGAGGATTTTTCAGGCGAGATGGCGGCGTATTGTGCCGCATTCGAGGCCATCGCAGCGGACCCCAACAACACACTTTATGTGTGGGACCACGAGGGGACGGCAATGGGTTGTTTGCAACTGACCTTCATTCCCGGCATGTCCTATCACGGCAGCTGGATCGCAAAAGTTGAAGGGGTGCGGGTCGATCGCTCATTGCGCGGGCTTGGCATCGGCGAACAGATGATGGATGCAATGATCGCCAAGTCGCGTGCGCGCGGCTGCAAGCAGTTGCAGCTCACGACCGACAAGCGGCGTGTCGATGCGCAGCGCTTCTATGCCCGGCTGGGTTTCGACGCTTCGCATGAAGGCATGAAGATCAATCTGCTCTAGCGCCGCGCCTTGAAGAAATTCGTCAGCAGGGCCGCGGCTTCGCTTTCGCCGACCGACGGATAAATTTCCGGCGCGTGATGGCAGGTCGGTGAGGCGAAAAACCTGACGCCTGAGTCCACTGCACCGCCCTTCGGGTCGCTTGCGCCGTAGTAAAGCCGCCGGATGCGGGCGAAGGAAATCGCGCCGGCGCACATGGTGCAGGGTTCCAGCGTGACGTAGAGATCGCAATCGGTCAGCCGTTCGCTGCCGGTGAGGCGGGCCGCCTCGCGGATCGCCAGAACTTCGGCGTGGGCGGTCGGATCGCGGTCGGTGAGGGTGCGGTTGCCGGCCTGCGCGATCACCGCGCCGTCGCGCACGATCACGCAGCCGATCGGCACTTCACCGGCCATTTCGGCGATTTGGGCCTGTTTGAGCGCCAAATCCATGAAAGATCGTGCCGTCATGCCTCGTTTCCGGCGATAAACTCTGTTAGTAGAGCGTCTTCAGCAAACGCGAGAACCGGTTTTGCGCGAAAATGCGTCCTGATTTACAAGGGCGCGTGCCGCCAGCCAATTTCACGTTGTGCGATAGCCCTCTATTCTGCCCAACGTCCTGTGAGATCATTCATGCCCCGCGATAACGATAAAAACAACGGCCGTCCGCCGCGCCGTGAAGGCGGAGCCGGTGGCGGCTATAAGGCCGGGGGCCGTGGACGTCCCGGTGGGGCAGGTTCGCGCGACGGTGCAGGCTCGCGCAGCGGAGGAGGTTCGCGGGACGAGCGGCCCGCACGATCCGCTGGGCCGCGCGGTGGCGACAAGAAATTCGGCGACCGGAAGTTTGGCGACAAGCGGCCTTCCGGCGACAAGCGCCCCTATGCGGCGAAACCTTACGCCGGAAAGCGCGACGATTTCCGGAAAGACGGACCGGACCGCGGCCCGCGCAAGGATTTCGGCTCGCGCGATCGCGGCGAGGCACGTTCATTCAAGCCGCGCGAGGATCGCGGCGAGGGTCGTTCGTTCAAACCGCGTGAGGATCGTGGCGAGGGTCGTTCGTTCAAGCCGCGTGAGGATCGTGGCGAGGGTCGTTCGTTCAAACCGCGCGAAGATCGCGGCGAAGGGCGCTCGTTCAAGCCGCGTGACCGCGATGACCGTGCGCCGCGCAGCGCGGGTGCGGAACGTTTCCAGGATAAAAAATTCGGCGACAAGAAGTTCGGCGAAAAACGGCCTTACACCCCCCGCGGCGAAGGCGGCGATTCACGTCCCCCTCGCTTCAACCGGGATGATCGGCCGCAGCGCGATGAGCGCCCGCGTTTCAATCGCGACGACCGGCCAGCCCGTGGCGCGCCGGACCGTGGCCCGCGCAAGGATTTCAGCCGTGGCGAGGATCGGGGCAACGACAAGCCATGGCAGAAGCGCGGACCGTCACGCGATGGCGACAGCCGCCCGCCGCGCCGCGAAGGTGCCGGTGGCTTCGACAAGCCGCGTTTCGACCGCGACGAGCGCGGCTCCAGCGAGCGCCCGCGTTTTTCACGCCCCCGTTTTGACAACCCGCGTGACGACCGCGCGCCGCGTGGCCGCAACGACTGGCAGGAGCATCCGCGCAGCGAAGCCGGCGACCGTCCGCGCCGCGACAACGAAGATGACAGCAAGGTCTTCGCCAAGCGGCCCGCTTTCGGCGGGCGCGGCGAATACCGCGAGCGCAAGCCGGATTTCGACAAGCGCGCGCCGCGTGCCGCGCCGGAAAAGAAAAAGAGCGGCGAGCGCATCGCCAAGATCGTCGCGCGCGCGGGTATGTGTTCGCGTCGCGACGCCGAGGACTGGATCGTGCAGGGCCGCGTTGCCGTCAATGGCCGCGTGATCAATTCGCCGGCGCTCGATGTCACCGCCAACGATGTCGTCACCATCGACGGCAAGCCGTTGCCGGAACGCGAGCGCACACGGCTGTTTCTCTATCACAAGCCGCGCGGCCTGATGACGACCCACGACGATCCCGAGGGCCGCCCCACGGTGTTCGACAATCTGCCGGAGGGATTGCCGCGCCTCATCAGCATCGGCCGGCTCGATTTCAACACCGAAGGCCTGCTGCTGCTGACCAATGACGGCGGGCTCGCCCGTGCGCTGGAATTGCCGGACACCGGCTGGCTGCGGCGCTATCGCGTCCGCGCCCACGGCGAAGTGACACAGGCCCAGCTCGATCAGCTCAAGAACGGCGTCGAGGTCGATGGCGTGAAGTACGGCTCGATCGATGCGACGCTGGAGCGCGACAAGAGCGCGAACGTCTGGATCGTGTTCGCGATCCGCGAAGGCAAGAACCGCGAAGTCCGTAATGTGATGGCGCATCTCGGCCTCGAGGTGAATCGCCTGATCCGTATTTCCTACGGGCCGTTCCAGCTCGGCGAGATCGAGGAAGGTCAGGTCGAGGAGATCAAGTCGCGGGTGCTGCGCGACCAGCTCGGCGACAAGATCGTCACCACGTCCGGCGCGCAGTTCGACAAGCCGGTGAAGGAGATCGCGGAAGGCGACGACGCGCCACGCACCACGGGCCGCATCAAGCCTGCGGGAAAGAAGAGCGGGCTGATCGCCGACCGCAAGGGCCGCCGTATTCTGGTGACCCGCGCGGGCAGCGACGAGTCGCGTGCGCGGAATGAGGAAGAGGCGAATGGTTTCGGGCCGCCGCGCCGTCCGCAGCGCGGCTATAAAGGCAAGCGCGATCTGAAACCCAAAGACGGCGTCACGGAAGACTGAGCACATCCATGCGCGTCGTCGGTGGTCGTTTGAGAGGCCGCAACATTGCCTCGCCCTCGTCGAACGATATTCGTCCGACACAGGATCGCCTGCGCGAGTCGTTGTTCAATATCCTGATGCATGCCTACGACAATCCGATCGACGGTGCGCGGGTGCTCGACTTGTTCGCGGGCACCGGCGCACTCGGCATCGAGGCTGTCTCGCGGGGCGCTCAGTTCACGCTGTTCGTGGACAATGGCGCGGAGGCGCGGGCGTTGTTGCGCAACAATGTCGAAGCGCTTGGGCTTGGTGGCGTGACCAAGGTCTATCGCCGCGATGCCACCAATCTCGGTCCGGCCTATCCGGTCGAACCGTTTTCTCTGGCGTTCCTCGATCCGCCTTACAAACGCAGCCTTGCGGACAAAGCGCTCGCGTCCTTGCGCGATGGCAAATGGCTGACGCCGGACGCGCTGGTCGTTGTTGAGGAATCCAAGGGCGTGTTTGTCGCGGCAGAAGGCTTCGAGGAGCTTGAACGCCGCGCCTACGACGAGACCGAGTTCACATTCCTGCGGGCAATCGCCGCATCATAGTTTGAATTTTTATTCAGACGTCATGTGTCAAGTGAATTCCGGAGCATTTTCCTCGCTGAATCTGAATTCGCCGGGATACCGCAATTCCTTCGCGGTTTCGCCCTTTGCGGCGAAGTCTGTCACCGTTTTGCCTTTGTGAATTTGCGCGGTGTCGGGTGCGGAAATCCTACCGTCGCCCGAACAGCTTTTCGATGTCCGCAAGCTTCAGCTCGACATAAGTCGGGCGGCCGTGATTGCATTGCCCGGAGTTCGGCGTCACTTCCATTTCGCGCAGCAGCGCGTTCATTTCCTCGGGCTTGAGGATGCGTCCGGCGCGCACCGAGCCGTGACAGGCCATTGTTGCGGCGACATGCATCAGCCGCCGTTCGAGCGGCAGCGCCTCATCCCATTCCGCCATGTGCTCGGCGAGATCGCGCAACAATGACGCTGCATCGGTCTTGCCGAGCAGCGACGGCGTTTCCCGCACAGCGATTGCGCCGGGACCGAAGGATTCGATGCTCAGTCCGAATGTGCCCAGTTCGTCCGCGCGTGCGACGAGCCGTTCGACGGTGGCCTCGTCCATCTCGACGATCTCGGGGATCAGCAGGATCTGCCGCTGTACGCCATTTTTTTCGAGAGAGGCTTTCAGCCGCTCGTAAACGATCCGCTCATGGGCGGCGTGTTGATCCACCACCACCAGACCGTCGCGGGTCTGCGATACGATATAGGTTTCGTGAATTTGCGTGCGCGCTGCGCCGAGCGGCCGGTCGATCAGATCGCTTGCAGGTGCCTGTTCATAGCGCACGTCGGCGGCCGGAGCGCCGGTGTCGAACGCAGCTTGTGCTGCCTCGGCGAATGCATTTGAGGTAAATGCGTTGGCAAAAGCCGGCGCTGCAGGGGCTGCGGGGAAATTCGGTGAGCGCCGCCAGTCCCAGCCGCCGCGCGAAATACTGCCTGAACTATTTCCCGGCCGGAACGCCATGATCGCGGCGCCATCTGAATTTGCAGCGGTACGCTTGCCTTCGCGCGCAAGGCCTTCTTTCAGCGCATGGACGATCAGCGCGCGAACAAGTCCGGCATTGCGGAAGCGCACCTCGGTCTTGGCCGGATGCACGTTGGCATCGACCTCGGTCGTGTCGAGCGTCACGAACAGCGCCACCACCGGATGCCGGTCGCGCGGCAGATAGTCCGCATAGGCGGCGCGCACCGCGCCGAGAATGAGCTTATCGCGCACCGGGCGTCCGTTGACGAACAGATACTGCCCGAGCGCGTTGGCGCGGGTCAGGGAGGGTGCTGCGGCAAAACCTTCGACGCTGACGCCTTCGCGCTCTGCGCGGACTTCAATGGCGCTGGCGCGAAAGTCAGCGCCGAGAATGTCGCCGAGCCGTGTCAGCTGGCCGGGCGCGCCGGGCAACGCCGCGGCCCAGGTAACGGGTGCGCGTTCTTCTC
The DNA here is from genome assembly GCA_943368635.1 of Sediminibacterium ginsengisoli. Lineage (GTDB taxonomy): Bacteria > Pseudomonadota > Alphaproteobacteria > Rhizobiales > Xanthobacteraceae > Afipia. The sequence goes on from CALRLJ020000060.1 coordinate 6,167, forward strand.
CGGACAAACCGAAAGCAATGTCGGGCCGTGCCATCGCCAGACGGCGCACGACGTCGCGGATCGCTTCGGCTTCGGTGCGGTCGGTCTTGAGAAATTTCAAACGCGCCGGTGTCGCGTAAAACAGATCGCTGACCTCGACGCGTGTTCCGGCCGTTAATGCGGCAGGGACAATATCGGATTTCGCTCCGGCATCGACATTCAACGTCCATGCATGAGGTTCGCTGGCGTGCCGCGTGGCAATGCTGAGTTTCGATACCGCGCCGATCGACGGCAGCGCCTCGCCGCGAAAGCCCAGCGTGCGGATGCGCAGCAGGTCTTCGTCGTCGAGCTTCGAGGTGGCGTGACGATCGACCGAGAGCGCCAGATCGTCGCGCGTCATGCCTGCGCCATTGTCGGTGATGGCGATGCGCCGCCGCCCGCCGCCTTCGGTGAAAATATCGATGCGGGAGGCGCCAGCATCGATGGCGTTTTCCACCAGTTCCTTCACCGCACTCGCAGGCCGCTCCACCACTTCGCCGGCGGCGATGCGGTTGACGATCTGAATGGGCAATTGGCGAACGGGCATGGGACTCTGGGCGATTCGAGAGGCGGGTATTTTAGGCGGTGGGCGGGCCAATGCACGTCGGGAAACGGGCTTTTTACCCGCTAATCACGGCCCAAATCGTTCAATCGTCGAAGCTGCGCGTATTGCGCTTGGCCTTGACATCGCTGCGGCGCTTCTTGCCGTCGAGACGGCGTATCTTGGAGCCGAGGGTGGGTTTCGTCGCGCGGCGCGGCTTCGGACGCACCGAGGCCTCGCGCAGCAGGTCCAGCAGCCGGTCGATGGCGTCGGCGCGGTTGCGTTCCTGGGTGCGGAAACGCTGGGCGTGAATGACGATGACGCCATCCTTGGTCATGCGCTGGCCCGCGAGTGTGGTCAGCCGCATCAGGACATCCGGTGCGAGCGATGTGCGGCTGACATCGAAGCGCAATTGTGCGGCAGTCGAGAGCTTGTTGACATTCTGTCCGCCCGGACCGGAGGCACGGACAAACGCAATGTCGAGGTCTTTCTCGTCGATCGTGATGTCGCGTGTGACTCGGAGCATGCCAAACGCGTAGCACGATCCGCGCGAACCGGCACCGGTTTTTGGAAGAGCGAACCTGGCACCGAATTCTAGGCGTAGATGCTCACAAGCATTTCACCCGCCAGATAGAAGCCCAGAAACAGCATGGCGATCAGAAACCAGCGCCGGAACGTATCGGCATCCATGCGCGAGCGCAGAAGCTGACCGAGATACATGCCTGCAAAGGCGGTGACCATCGCGACAAAGCCGGGAATGGCGACCGAGGCATTCAGCAGCCCGGCGCCGGTCAGGTTAAACGCCAGCGCCACGGTCGCGGTGGTGAAGAATACGCCGAGCGCCTGGACCAGTTCGTCCTTCTCCATGCCGATCGCCTGCATGAAGGGCATCGACGGAATGACCTGCACGCCGGTCGCAGCCGAAATGACACCCGTGATCAGGCCGACGATACCGCCGACCCATTTCTCGTTCTGGCGGGCCACGCTGAAGCGCACTTTGGACAGCCCGATGATCGCATAGATCACCAGCAATACGCCGAGTACGACCGTGCCGTAACGCGCGTAGGGGCCGGTCATCAGGCCCCCGCCGGACAGGATGCCGAGCACGGTGCCAGCCATCAGCGGCCACAGCCTGCGCACGATGTCGCGCAGATAAGGTCCGACGAACGTCTGCCAGATATTGGTGACGATGGCGGGCACGATCACGATGGCGAGCGCATGCGCCGGCGGCATCCGGGTGGCGAGAAGGCCCATTGCCACGGTCGGCAAGCCCAGGCCGATGGTCCCTTTGACGAAACCGGCAAGGAGAAACACAGCGGCGATGATGACGAGGAGAGCAGGATCGGAGATTGAACTGGACATGGCGCACACATTGACCGAGGGCGGCAAACCGCACAATCTGGAGAATACGGATCTAGCCTTCGTCTTTAGCGAAGGTTGTGTAAAGGGCCTTGGCCATGCATTTCGATCTGGTGGATATGCGGCTGTTCGTGGCGGTCGCCGAAGCACGCAGCATCACCCATGGCGCGGAACGATCGGGGCTGGCGCTGGCGTCGGCCAGCGCGCGCATCAAGGGCATGGAAGCGGCGTTGGGTGTGCCGCTGCTTGAGCGGCAACGGCGCGGGGTCAGGCTGACGGCTGCAGGCGAAACCCTGCTCGATCACGCGCGCATCGTGCTGCATCAGGTGGCTGCGATGCAGGGCGAACTCACTGCCCATGCGCGAGGCCTGAAAGCGCGCATTCATATGCTCGCCAACACCTCCGGCGCGAGCGAGCATCTGCCGAAGGCGCTGGCGTCGTTTCTCGCGAAATACCCCGCCATCAGTGTCGATGTCGAGGAGCGCGAGAGTATGGAAATTGCCGCAGCGCTGGCATCCGGTGCCGCCGATATCGGTCTGGCCGTCGAGGCGATATTGCCCGAAGGGCTCGATCGTTTTGCGTTTTGCGATGATCGGCTGGTGCTGATCGCGCCGGTCGGTGACGCCATCGTGCAGCGCCGGCAGACAAATTTCCACGACGTCGCGGCGCGCGATTTCGTCGGACTGACCGAAGCCAGCGCGTTGCAGACGCATATCGCGACCCATGCCGCGCAACTGGGAGTCCGCCTTCGGATCCGGGCACGGCTTCGAAGTTTCGATGCGATTTGCCAGATGGTCGAGGCCGGTGTCGGCCTGGCGATCATTCCCGAGGCTGCCGCACGGCGCTACAGCCGCTCAACGCGGATCAAGACGGTGAGAATGAGCGATCCGTGGACCAGCCGCCGGCTGGCAATCTGCATGCGCAGCCGGCAGTCCTTGCCAAGGCCGGTGCAGCAATTGGCGGATCATCTGAAGATGTTTGCGAAGGTGTGACGGGCGAGGCGAAGAGGCCTCAGGTATTCAGCAGTTTCAGCGCTTCATCGTGCAACCGCTTGTCGCCTGCGGCGACGATACGTCCACCGGATTGCGCAGGCTTGCCGTCCCATGTGGTGATGACGCCGCCCGCGCCGGCGACGATCGGGATCAGGGCTGCAACGTCGTAGGATTTCAGTTCGGTCTCGATGATGAGATCGAGATGGCCCGCAGCGAGCATGCAGTAAGCATAGCAGTCTCCGCCATAACGCGACAGCCGCACGCCGGCTTCGACGCGCTCGAACTGCGCGCGGTCCGGTGCCGTCATCAATCGCGGGCTGGTGGTGAACAGCGTGGCATCCGCCAGTGAAGCGCAGCGACGCACCGATAATTTTCGTTTTCCGGACGGTCCTTCGTAGCGCGCCGATCCGCCGTCGCCGCTGAAGCGTTCGCCGATATAGGGCTGATGCATCATGCCGAACACCGGCGCGCCATTGTGCATCAATGCGATCAGCGTGCCCCAGATCGGCAGGCCCGCGATGAAGGACTTGGTGCCGTCGATCGGATCGAGCACCCAGACATATTCCGCATCGGCGCGCTCAGACCCGAATTCCTCACCGACGATACCGTGCAACGGAAAGCTGTCCTTGATCATCCGCCGCATCACCGCCTCGGCGGCGCGGTCTGCTTCGGTCACCGGATCGAGATCACGTCCGGTGTTCTTGTTCTCGACGCTGAGCGAGGTGCGAAAAAAGGGAAGGATGGTGTCGCCCGAAGCGGTCGCCAGTCGTCCGATAAAAGCGGTGAAGTCGATAACCGTCACGAGGATTCCTTATGAGCGACAACGCGTGTGTGGAGTGTAGATGCGAACCGATCACAGCCCTAATGAGAGTCTGGACTTAAGAGGCGATCGGTCGGAACTTTGATTGCGGTACTAATGTGAGTGTTCATTCCTTACTTCACGATTCTAAAGTGAAGGTGCAAATGAAAGCTCCCTAGCCAAAGAATAGAATTTACGATTCAGTTCATGGGCGCGATTTCCTGCTTTTATGACACTCCCGGAGTCGCAAATTCTTCAATAACACATTGTAATCATTTGTGTATTTTTGAATTCGACGTCTGATGAACCGCAAGTCTGTTATGCGCTCAAAGCATGGCAAATCCTTTAAAAATACGTGCTCTGAGTGCGCTGCGGTTGCATATTGTTGCGGTGCGATAACGCCTCGCGTTATTGCTGCCCTCCTTGGGCGTTTCCTCCCTAGACTTGGGCCACTTGCTTTCGCGAGTGGCCCTTTTTTCTTGGCCAGTGCCAGAGGCGGTTTCGATCGATCGCGGGCAAATCGAGGAAATAAAAATTTCTATTCTGCCGCCGCCTGGAATGGGCCGAGACTGTCGAGCGGAATCGCGGCCAGCGCTTCGGCGAGTACGATAAAATCATCCGCGACCTTGCGGAATTGCGGGCCGCGCTCGCGCCGCCGCTCGTCCATGTAGATCGCACGATTGAGTTCAAGCTGAATGGTGTGCAGCCCGCTGGCCGGATTGCCGTAGTGTTCGGTGATGAAGCCGCCGGCATAGGGCTTGTTGCGGCCGACCGTATATCCCAGCGCCTTGAGCGTTTCCTCGACAGCATCGGGCAGCAGGCCTGCGCAACTCGTACCGTAGCGGTCGCCGATCACGACGTCGGGACGCCTCGGTTCATCGCGGGACACGCCGACCGACGGCATCGAATGGCAGTCGACCAGAATCACGGTGCCGAACGCCTGATGCGCCTTGTTGATGAGACGGCGCAGCGCGCGGTGATAAGGCTTGTAAAGAGCCTCGATCCGGTTCAGCGCGTCTTCGACATCGAGGCGTTCGAAATAGATTTCCTGCCCGTCGCCGACGACGCGGGGAATGGTGCCGAGGCCGCCCGCGACCCGCATCGAGCGGGTGTTGGCGAAGCTCGGCAGCCGGCCCGCGAACATGCGCGGATCGAGCTCATAAGGCTCGCGATTGACGTCCACGTAGGAGCGCGGAAAATTCACCCGCACGATCGGGAATCCCCGGCTGGTGAGGTCCGCGATGATCTCGTCCATGAACGAGTCTTCCGATCGCGCCAGCGAGGCCTGATCGATGCGGGATGCCGCCAGAAACTCGCGCGGATAGACCGATCCCGAATGCGGGGAGTTGAAAATGATCGGCGCGCGCCAGACCGGCGGCTCGATGATTTCGAACGGAGGCGACAACTCGTCCTCGAACTGGGTCATTGCCACCTCTTTTCCTCGCCATTCTCATCGGCGGCGTTATTCTCGCCGTTGCTGAAATGCCTGTCCGGACAACACATTTTCGCCGGAAAAGCAGGTGTTTTGAGTAGTGTCATTGTCCGTAAAGCTAACCGATCTGCCAAGCGGAAGTTCGCCTTCACCCGAAATTTACTACCCATCGGGCAAATAGAAGGCAGGAGATTTTCTCCAGTCACGGGACTAAGACCAGCGCCATGCAGCACAAAATTCTCCTTGCCGAAGACGATACCGACATGCGCCGCTTTCTGGTCAAAGCACTGGAGAATGCCGGCTTTCAGGTCTCGTCCTACGACAACGGACTGTCAGCCTATCAGAGGCTGCGCGAAGAGCCGTTTGAAATGCTTCTAACCGACATCGTGATGCCGGAAATGGACGGGATCGAACTGGCGCGCCGCGCCTCGGAGCTCGACCCTGACATCAAGATCATGTTCATCACGGGCTTTGCGGCTGTGGCACTGAATTCGGACTCCGAGGCGCCGAAAAACGCCAAGGTTCTGTCCAAGCCGGTCCACCTGCGCGAACTGGTCAGCGAAGTAAACAAGATGCTGGCGGCCTGAGGCGGCGGCCGATTCGGGGCGATTTTGCTCCGAAAACACGGTTTCATGTCCTTGCCTGCGGCAGTCCGAGCCGATATAGGGACGCATCCCGGCACCAGTGGTCTTTAAGGGCGCGTAGCTCAGCGGGAGAGCACCTCGTTGACATCGAGGGGGTCACAGGTTCGATCCCTGTCGCGCCCACCATTTCCCTCTCATTCCGCGCAACCTCGTGGCGTTCGAGATACAGGGCCGATCTGAATCGGACTCCCGCGATGCCGGCGATTGTCACGCCAGATAGCGTCCCCTAGGTTCCCGGGAACTGGGGGATTTCATGTCTAAAACTGCCGTTTTTTCGACGGTTGCGATGCTTGCCTTTTCGGCGCTGCCCGCATCTGCCCAAACCACTGCTCCTTCTTTGTCCGCACAGCAGCGGACCACTGCGATTCAGAATGCGTCAGCGCGCGAGGCAATGGCCGCGCAGCCCGTGCCTTATGTTGCTCCCGTTGTCGCCAATCCTCTGTCGTGGGGCGGCTTTTATGTCGGCGCAGGTTATGGGCGCGAAAAGAAATCGCTCGATCAGGGGACGGCCTATCAGGCTCTCATACCAGGCGGACCCGGCCAGTCATCGAACGAACCGGTCTCTTTGCGAACCACGGAATATCTCAATCGAGGCCACGTCCTCGGTGGTTACCTCTGGCAATATGAGCGTCTTCTGCTCGGCGCGGAAGGAGATTACTCCTTCGGCGACCGCGTCCCGACATCAATTCCCTTCGGAGCCGAGCCCGGCTCATGCGGCGTCGGAACCACCGGCAATTTTATCTGCGGAAGGCCGACCGCATTCGGCTCGGTCGAGACAAGGGGACATGTGCGGGGAGTCGCCGGTCTTGCCATCACGCCCAGCTTTATGGCGTTTGTCAGTGGCGGCGTCGCATTCGGTCGAACCGACACTGTCGGCTCTCATGTCGGGTTCGTCATGGCGAGCAGCCCGAGCCAGCCTGCACT
>CALRLJ020000061.1:0-12816 GCA_943368635.1 Sediminibacterium ginsengisoli
GTCCTTGGCGACGATTTCGCCCAAGGTGCCGGCGAATGGTGCCGGCACTTCGATGGTCACCTTGTCGGTTTCGAGTTCGACCAAGGGCTCGTCAACGGCGACAGCGTCGCCCGCCTTCTTGAACCAGCGGCCAATGGTGGCTTCGGTGACGGACTCGCCCAGTGTCGGAACGCGAATTTCAGCCATTTTCTTTTCCCCTTGCGTCATGAGCGGCACATTCTGCCGTCAGCGCCTCAAACAAAATTAGAACTGGATGGAAATGCCCGCGACATGCGGGCATCCATTGGTCAGCCGAGAGCTTCGTCGAGCAATGCTTTCAATTGCTGGAGATGCTTCGACATCAAGCCGCTCGCGGTCGCGGCAGCGGCGGCACGTCCGGCGTAGCGCGGACGCTTATGCGCCGAGCCGACCTGGTTGAGCACCCATTCAAGATAAGGCTCGATGAAGTGCCAGCCGCCCATGTTGCGGGGCTCTTCCTGACACCAGACCACTTCAGCCTTCTTGAAGCGCTCGAGCACCTGCACCAGCGTCTTGAGCGGCACCGGATAGAGCTGCTCGACGCGCAGCAGGTAAACGTCGTCAACACCGCGCTTTTCGCGATCCTCGTAAAGATCGTAATAGACCTTGCCCGAACAGATCACGACACGGCGCATCTTGGCGTCCGCAACGAGCTTGGTCTCGCCGCCGCCGGTTTCCGCGTCGTCCAGCAGCACACGATGGAACGATGTCTCCGGGCCGAACTCCTCGAGCTTCGACACTGCACGCTTGTGGCGCAGCAGCGACTTCGGCGTCATGATGATCAGCGGCTTGCGGATTTCACGCTTCAGCTGACGGCGCAGCGCGTGGAACAGATTCGCGGGCGTCGTGATATTGACGACCTGCATGTTGTCTTCGGCGCACATCTGCAGGAAACGCTCGAGCCGCGCGGAGGAATGCTCCGGTCCCTGACCTTCGTAACCGTGCGGCAGCATGCAGACGAGGCCCGACATGCGCAGCCACTTGCGTTCACCCGACGAGATGAACTGGTCGAACAGCACCTGCGCGCCGTTAGCAAAATCGCCGAACTGCGCTTCCCAGATGGTCAGCGCCTTCGGCTCGGCCAGCGAGTAGCCGTACTCGAAACCGAGCACCGCTTCTTCCGACAGCAGCGAGTTGATGACCTCGTAGTGACCCTGATTCTCGCCGATATGGTTGAACGGCGTGTAGCGGCTTTCGTCTTCCTGATCGAACAGCACCGAATGCCGCTGCGAGAAGGTACCGCGCTCACTGTCCTGTCCGGACAGGCGAACGTGATGGCCTTCCTTCATCAAGGTGCAGAACGCCAGCCCTTCGCCGGTCGCCCAGTCGATACCCTCGCCGTTTTCGATCGCCTTCATACGGCTGTCGAGGAAACGCTGCACGGTGCGGTGAACACGGAAACCGTCAGGCACCTTGGTGATCTTGCGGCCGATGTCCTTCAACTCATCGATGGCAATGCCGGTATTGCCGCGGCGCGGATCTTCGCCGAGATCGGCCGACTTGAAACCGGCCCACTTGCCATCGAGCCAGTCGGCCTTGTTCGGCTTGTAGCCGGAGCCTGCCTCAAGCTCGGCATCGAGACGCGCACGCCAGTCGGCTTTCGCCTTGTCGATCTCGCCTTCGGTCATCACGCCGTCGGCAATCAACCGCTTGGCGTAGATGTCGAGCGTCGAGGGATGTGTCGCAATCTTCTTGTACATCACCGGGTTGGTGAACGCCGGTTCGTCGCCTTCGTTGTGACCGTGGCGGCGATAGCAGAACATGTCGATGACGACAGGCTTGTGGAATTTCTGCCGGTATTCGATCGCCACCTTGGCCGCGAACACCACCGCTTCCGGATCGTCGCCGTTCACATGGAAGATCGGCGCGTCGATCATCTTGGCGACGTCGGACGGATACGGCGACGAACGCGAATAGCGCGGATAGGTCGTGAAGCCGATCTGGTTGTTGACGATGAAGTGCAGCGAACCGCCGGTGCGGTAGCCCTTCAGGTCCGACAGCGCGAAACATTCCGCCACCACGCCCTGGCCGGCGAACGCCGCGTCGCCATGCATCATCAGCGGCAGCACGGAAATGCGCTGGTCCGGCGGATCGCCGTTCTGATCCTGCTTGGCGCGCACCTTGCCGAGCACCACAGGCGCCACGATTTCGAGATGCGACGGGTTTGCGGTCAGCGACAGATGGATCTTGTTGCCGTCGAACTCGCGGTCCGACGAAGCGCCGAGGTGGTACTTCACGTCGCCCGATCCCTCGACCTCGTCGGGATTGGCCGAGCCGCCCTTGAATTCATGGAACAGCGCACGGTGCGGCTTGCCCATCACCTGGGTCAGCACGTTGAGGCGTCCGCGATGCGGCATGCCGACGACGATGTCCTGCACGCCGAGATTGCCGCCGCGCTTGATGATCTGTTCGAGCGCGGGGATCAGCGATTCCGCGCCATCGAGACCGAAGCGCTTGGTGCCGGTGAACTTGATGTCGCAGAATTTCTCGAAGCCTTCGGCTTCGACGAGCTTCATCAGGATGGCGCGGCGGCCTTCGCGGGTGAAGCTGATTTCCTTGTCCGGACCTTCGATGCGCTCCTGAATCCAGCCCTTTTGCGCCGGATTCGAAATGTGCATGAATTCGACGCCGAGCGTCTGGCAATAGGTGCGCTGGCAGATCGCGACGATCTCACGCAGCGTCGCGGTCTCAAGACCCAGCACATGATCGAGGAAAATCTTGCGGTCGAAATCGGCGTCGGTGAAGCCGTACGAGCGCGGATCGAGTTCTTCGTGATCCTTCTGGCCTTCGATGCCGAGCGGATCGAGGTTGGCGTGGAAGTGACCGCGCATGCGGTAGGCGCGGATCAACATCAGCGCGCGGACCGAATCGCGCGTGGCCTGCTGCAGATCGGCCGACGTCAGGTTACCGCCACCGGCGGCCTGCGCCTTGGCTGCGATCTTGCCGCCGACGGCCTTTTCGACCTGTGCCCAGTTGCCGTCGAGCGCGGAGGTGAGATCGTCTTTTGGTGTGGCCGGCCAGTTGGCCTTTTCCCAGGACGGGCCTTGCGCGTTCTTGGCGACGTCCGCCGGTTGATCTTTCAGCGTCTTGAAGAAATCGACCCAATCCGGATCGACCGACGACGGGTCGTTCTCGTACTGCGCGTATAACTGGTCGATGTAAGTGGCGTTGGCACCGTCGAGGAAGGAAGTAAGGGCGAAATTGGCGTTCGCGTCCTGGCGAGACATGATTGCGTCCTGATTGATTGCATCGCGCGGAAAAATCGGGAGAAAATCGCCCGATTTGATATCGGCATCGTATTTGTGCCGGACCTTTTACCCTATTTAGGGCAAAACTTCGCGCTGAAAAGAACCAAGGACTGAATTAGGCTTTCAACCTTTCGAGAAGCGTCGTTCCAAGCCGTGCCGGCGACGGGGAGACCGTGATTCCGGCAGCTTCCATCGCCGCAATCTTCGATTCGGCGTCGCCCTTGCCGCCGGACACGATGGCGCCGGCATGGCCCATGCGGCGGCCCGGAGGCGCGGTGCGGCCGGCGATAAACCCGACCATCGGCTTCTTGCGGCCGCGCTTGGCCTCGTCCTTGAGGAACTGGGCGGCGTCTTCTTCGGCCGATCCGCCGATTTCGCCGATCATGATGATCGACTTGGTCTTCTCGTCTGCCAGGAACAATTCTAGGACTTCGATAAATTCGGTGCCCTTGACCGGGTCGCCGCCGATGCCGACCGCCGAGGTCTGGCCGAGACCGACCTGCGTGGTCTGGAACACGGCCTCATAGGTCAGGGTGCCGGAGCGCGACAGGATACCGACGCTGCCGGGCTTGAAAATGTTGGCCGGCATGATGCCGATCTTGGATTCGCCTGCGGTCACGACGCCGGGGCAGTTCGGCCCTATCAGGCGCGACTTCGAACCGGACAGCGAACGCTTGACGCGCACCATGTCCAGCACCGGAATGCCTTCGGTGATGCAGATAATCAGCGGCACTTCCGCGTCGATGGCTTCGCAGATCGCGTCAGCCGCGCCCGGAGGCGGCACATAAATCACCGATGCATCGGCGCCCGTTTTGGCGCGTGCTTCGGAGACGGTGTCGAACACCGGCAGGCCGAGATGCGTGGTGCCGCCTTTGCCCGGCGAGGTGCCGCCGACCATCTTGGTGCCGTAGGCGATCGCGCCTTCGGAATGGAAGGTGCCGTTCTTGCCGGTGAAGCCCTGGCAGATAACCTTGGTGTTCTTGTCGATCAGGACGGACATCGGCTTACTTTCCCTTCACGGCGTTGACGATCTTCTGCGCGGCATCGTCGAGATCGTTCGCCGACAGCACGTTGAGGCCGGACTCGTTGATGATCTTCTTGCCTTCCTCGACATTGGTACCTTCGAGACGCACCACCAGAGGCACCTGAAGGCCGACCGCCTTCACCGCAGCGATAACGCCGCGCGCGATGACATCGCACTTCATGATGCCGCCGAAAATATTGACGAGAATGCCCTTCACGTTCGGATCGGCGGTGATGATCTTGAACGCCGCCGTGACCTTTTCTTCCGATGCGCCGCCGCCGACGTCGAGGAAGTTCGCGGGGCTTTCGCCGTAGAGCTTGATGATATCGAGCGTGGCCATCGCCAGGCCCGCGCCGTTCACCATGCAACCGATGGTGCCGTCGAGCGCGATATAGGCGAGGTCATACTTGGAGGCTTCGATTTCCTTGGCGTCTTCTTCCGTGGTGTCGCGCAGCGCGACGATCTCGGGATGCCGGTAAAGCGAATTGGAATCGAACGACATCTTGGCGTCGAGGCACTTCAACTCGCCCTGCTTGGAGATGATCAGCGGATTGATCTCCAGCATCTCCATGTCCTTGGCGAGAAACGCCGTATAGAGCTGGGCAATCAGCTTTTCCGCCTGCTTGGCGAGATCGCCCTTGAGGCCGAGCGCCTGCGCAACCGTGCGGCCGTGATGGCTCATGACGCCGGTTGCAGGATCGACCGAGAACGTCACGATTTTCTCTGGCGTGTTGTGCGCGACTTCCTCGATGTTCATGCCGCCCTCGGTGGACACCACAAACGACACCCACGACGTTTCGCGATCGACCAACAGCGAGAGATAGAATTCCTTCTCGATGTCGGAGCCATCTTCAAGATAGATACGGTTGACCTGCTTGCCGGCGGGACCGGTCTGCTCGGTCACCAGCGTGGCTCCCAGCATCTGGGTCACGAACTGCTTGGTTTCCTCGATCGACTTGGCGAGACGGACGCCGCCTTTGTCACCGGCCGAGGCTTCCTTGAACTTGCCCTTGCCGCGCCCCCCGGCATGGATCTGGCTCTTCACCACCCACAACGGGCCACCGAGCTCTTTGGCTGCGGCTTCCGCTTCAGATGCCTTAAGGATCGGCACGCCGCGCGACACCGGCACGCCGAATTCCTTCAGCACCGCTTTGGCCTGATATTCGTGGATGTTCATGGATTGCCCCAGAGATCAAGGAGGAGATCGAAGAAGAAAACGAGAGAGGATTTCAGCGCGCGGCCAGATGCGAATGCTCCCGAGCCGCGCGCGAAAATAACGATAGCGTCTTACTTGCCGAGCAGATCGGGCGCGATCTTCTTGCAGGCCTCGACCAGGCCTTGCACCGCGCCGACCGACTTGTCGAAGCCTTCGCGATCCTTGCCGGCCAGTTCGATCTCGACGATACGCTCGACACCCTTCGATCCGATGACAACCGGCACGCCGACATACATGTCCTTCACGCCGTATTCGCCGTTAAGATAGGCGGCGCAGGGCAGCACGCGCTTCTTGTCGCGCAGATAGCTTTCCGCCATTGCGATGGCCGATGCGGCGGGTGCGTAGAACGCCGAGCCGGTCTTGAGCAGGTTGACGATTTCCGCGCCGCCGTTGCGGGTGCGATCGACGATCTCGTCGATGCGGGCCTGCGAGGTCCAGCCCATCTTGACTAGATCCGGCAGCGGAATGCCGGCGACGGTCGAGTACTTGGTCAGCGGCACCATGGTGTCGCCGTGGCCGCCGAGCACGAATGCGGTGACGTCTTCGACTGACACGTTGAACTCATCGGCGAGGAAATAACGGAAGCGCGACGAATCCAGCACGCCTGCCATTCCGACGACCTTCTTGTGCGGCAGGCCGCAGGCCTTCTGCAGCGCCCAGACCATCGCGTCGAGCGGGTTGGTGATGCAGATAACGAACGCATCGGGGGCGTATTTCTTGATGCCCGCACCGACCTGCTCCATCACCTTCAGATTGATGCTCAGTAGATCGTCGCGGCTCATGCCGGGCTTGCGCGGCACACCGGCGGTGACGATCACCACGCTGGCGCCTTCAATGGCTTCGTAGGAGTTGGCGCCGGTGAACTTGGCGTCGAACCCGTCAACCGGCGACGACTGCGCAATGTCGAGCGACTTGCCCTGAGGAATGCCTTCGGCGATGTCGAACATCACCACGTCACCCAGCTCTTTCAGCCCGACCAGGTGCGCCAGTGTGCCACCTATCTGACCTGAACCAATCAAAGCAATCTTGTCACGCGCCATGGGAAATCTGTCCTTTGATGTCGACGGAAGAGGATGGGAAACTCTGGACGGCTGGTTAGACCTTTCGCGGCAAGCGTTCAAGTCGCCGTTCGCCCAATGGAGAGGCAGTGCTTACTGCGGCGGCACGCCCGGCTTCTTTCGGATCGGACTTTCAGAGGACTCCGAGCCGAAACATAAAGCGAACTCCGTCAGGTCTCGACCAGACCGGTGGTCGAACCGCTCGCCGAGGAATCGCTGCGGCCGTGAGGCAGCGCGAGATAGGATTCCGAACCCATCTCGATCAGCCGGGACGAGGTTCGTTTGAATTCGTTGGCTTCGACGCCCTCGGTCGCGCTGTAAAGCGACAGCGGATCGGTCTCCGCCGACGCCATCAGCTTCACGGCATTGTCGTAAAGCGTATCGATCAGGGTAATGAAGCGCTTGGCGTAATTGCGATGCTCGTACCTCATCGCCGGAATCCGGTCGATGATCAGCGTATGATAGTCATGCGCAAGGTGCAGATAGTCCGACGCGCCGAGCGGCTTCTCGCACAGATCGGCGAACGTAAATCGCGCGACGCCGTGCGCCGAATGCGGGACGTGCAGCGTGCGGCCCTTGACCGTGATGTCGCGCGGCCGGTCGGCGGCGCCGCCTGTGAGTTTGACCCACGCCTTGTCGAGAGCGGTATCCGCCGAAGCGTCCGCTGGCACCAGCCACATCTTGATGCCTGCGAGTTTCTCCATCCGGAAATCGGTGCGCGCATCGAGCCGCAGCACCTCCATCCGCTCCTTGAGCTGATCGATAAACGGCAGAAACAGCGCGCGATTCAATCCGCCCTTGTAGAGATCGTCGGGGGCGACATTCGAAGTCGCGACAATCACCGTTCCCAGTTCGAACAGACGGCTGAACAGCCGTCCGAGAATCATCGCGTCGGCGATGTCGGTGACATGAAACTCGTCGAAGCAGAGCAGCCACGCTTCCTCGAAGATCGAGGCTGCCGTCAGCCGCACCGGATCGGTGTCGGCGATTTCCTGCCGGGAGATTTTCTGGCGGAAGCCGTGTATGCGCTCGTGAACGTCGGCCATGAACTCGTGAAAGTGCGCGCGCCGCTTGTGCGCGACAGCACTCTCGTTGAAGAACAGATCCATCAGCATGGTCTTGCCGCGACCGACCTCGCCGTGGATGTAGAGACCGCGCAGCGGAACCGCGTCCTTGTCGGCGAACAGCCGTTGCAGCAATCCACCGCGCCCCGGCCGGTATCCGGCCAGCCGCGTTTCTAGTGCAGTAAAGGCCTCGACGGCCTGCGCCTGCGCCGGATCAGCCTCAATCGTGCCCGCGGAAACGAGCGCCCGATAGTGTTGGCGAAACGAGGCGGTGGTGGGAGCGTTCATCGCCCGCTACCGGCCAGAACGCAGCGGAAAATGCAAGAGTGCAAAGGTGACGGGTGCCTCTCTATGCGCTCAGCGCATAGGCATCTTCGACCACATAAGGCCCGCCGCCGACCGAATCGCGCGACGAGAACAGCACGAAGCGGGAGGCCATGAAGCTGCGGGTGGGGAAGTAACCGCGCACCGACAGATAATCCGCCACGTCCTGATTTGAGGCGTCCCGCAGCCGCGCAAGCGTGACATGGGGAATGAACTTGCGGCCCTCGGGGTCGAAGCCGAACCGCTGCATCAGCCGTTCCAGTTCCGCCTGCAACTCCATCAGCGGGCGGCTTGGCACAACCGATGCCACCACGGCGCGGGGTTTCTTGCCGCCGAAACTGGACAGGCCTTGAAGTGCGACCTCGAACGGCTTGCGGTTGATCCGCTCCAGCGTCGAAGCGATCTCATTGGCTGCGGGGCCGCCGATGTCGCCGATGAAGCGCAATGTCACGTGATAATTTTCAGGATCGATCCAGCGCGCACCAGGCAATCCGCCGCGCAGGCCTGAGAGGGTGTGGCCGATGTCCGGGGGGATTTCCAGCCCGGTGAACAAGCGAGGCATCACGAAGCTCCTCGATGCAAGAGAGGATCACGAATCACCTGATGTCTTTTGTACCGCAGCAGGATGACAGTGCGAAGCGGCCATCGCGTGAACGGCGATAAATCCCGTCAGGGCTTGCTTAATTGCAACGCCCGATCCTGCAAAAACGCCTCCACTGTAGGCAGAATTCGCGCGACCACGACATCGACACCGGCAGCCGTGGGATGCAGTCCGTCGGGCTGGGTAAGCTTGGCCACGGTCGCCACGCCGTCGAGAAAGAACGGATAAAGCGGCACTTTGTGGCTTTTGGCGAGGTCGGGATAAATGCTGTTGAACTTCGCCGTGTAGTCCGCGCCGTAGTTCGGCGGCGCGTACATGCCGCACAACAAAACAGCGATGTTGCGCGCTTTCAACTTGTTGAGAATCTCGTCGAGCGCACCGCGCGCCACTTTCGGATCGACGCCGCGCAGCGCATCGTTGGCGCCAAGCTCGACGATCACGGCTTCGGTGCCGGGTGGAATCGACCAATCAAGCCGCGCAAGCCCGCCGGTCGTGGTGTCGCCGGAGACGCCCGCGTTGTGAATCACCGTAGCTATCCCCTTGTCGGCGAGCGCCTTCTGCAATCGCACCGGAAAAGCGGCCGGGGCCGGCAGGCCGTAACCGGCGGTGAGGGAATCGCCCAGAACGGCGAGCTTGATCGGCTTCACTTCTTTGACATCCTGCTGGACGGGCGGCGTTTGAGCCGAGGCCGGCCCCGACATTGCCATCATTGCCCCCGCTGCTGCGACGATGAAGACCCGCGCAAGTGTCGCGGTTCGGGACACCAGCCTCTCGACCTCCGCGCCGAAACCCCCATATGAATGATCCATGGACAGTCTCATTGAACCCTCGTCGCGTGCCGGTCTCGAACCCGACACCATTTCCATCTCGAACGTCAATCTCTCGCTGGGCTCAGGCGCCGCGCGCGTTCACATCCTCAAGGATGTCGCCCTGCGCGTCGCGCCCGGTGAAGCCGTCGGCCTGATCGGCCCATCAGGCTCGGGCAAATCCACGCTGTTGATGGTGATGGCGGGGCTTGAACGTCCTGACAGCGGAGAGGTGGTGGTCAACGGCGTCTCGTTCAATGCCCTCGATGAAGACGGCCTCGCACGATTCCGTGGCCGCCATGTCGGTATCGTGTTCCAGTCGTTTCATCTGATCCCGACCATGACCGCGCTGGAGAATGTCGCGGTGCCGCTTGAACTCGCAGGCCGCACCTATGCAACAGCGCGCGCCGCAGAAGAACTTGCCGGCGTCGGACTTGGAGAGAGACTGCATCATTATCCCTCGCAGTTGTCGGGCGGCGAGCAGCAACGCGTCGCTCTTGCGCGCGCGATGGCACCCGATCCCGCCATTCTCGTCGCCGATGAGCCGACCGGAAATCTCGACGAGGCCACCGGCAAACAGATCGTCGATCTGCTATTCGCAAAACATCTCGAACGCGGCATGACGCTGGTGCTGGTGACCCACGATACAGCGCTGGCGCAGCGCTGCGATCGCGTGGTGCGGCTGCGCTCGGGCCGCATCGACGGACCGGCCACCGACCGGCACTGGATCGAGACGGCCTCCCGATGAGCATGATCGCGGACACCGCACCACGCAGCGGCGCACTGTCGCTGGCTATCCGCTACGCCTTGCGCGAGTTGCGCAGCGGACTGCGGGGCTTCTACGTTTTCATCGCCTGCATCGCGCTCGGCGTGATGGCGATTGCCGGTGTCGGCTCGGTTGCTGGAAGTCTCAGCGAAGGACTCGATCATCAGGGCCGCACGCTGCTCGGCGGCGATGTGTCTTTTGCGTTGATCCAGCGCGAGGCCAGCAAGGACGAACGCAACTTTCTCGACGCACATGGCAAGGTCTCTGCCGCGGCGATCATGCGCGGCATGGCCCGCTCGCCAAGCGGCGAGTTCGCGCTGGTCGATCTGAAAGCGGTCGACGGCAACTATCCGATGCTCGGCGATGTCGCACTCACACCGAAAATTCCCATGTCCGACTTGCTGGCGCAACGCGGTGGCGCGTTTGGTGCCGGCGCCGATGCCGTGTTGCTGGCGCGACTCGGCCTCAAGATCGGAGATCGCGTCACTGTCGGCAGCGCGACATTCGAGATTCGCAGCGTGGTCGATGCCGAACCGGACAAACTCGCCGGAGGCGTCGGTCTTGGACCGCGTTTGCTAATCAGCGAACCTGCCTTGCGCGCCACCGGCCTGCTGCAACCCGGCACCCTGGTGCGCTGGATCTATCGCCTGCGGCTGCCGGATGCCTCGGTCGATGATAGCGCCACGCAATCGCTGATCGATGCCGCGCAGAAGGCGCTGCCGGAAGCGGGCTGGGAAGTCCGCAGCCGCGGCAACGCCTCGCCGCAGCTGGAGCGCAGCATTACGCGCTTCACACAGTTTCTGACGCTGGTCGGGCTTGCGGCGCTTTTGGTCGGCGGCGTCGGTGTCGCCAATGCGATCAAGAGCCATCTCGACGAGCGGCGCGACGTGATCGCGACCTTCAAGGCGCTCGGCGCGACCGGCCGCGAGGTGTTTACGATCTATCTCACGCAGGTGATGGCACTGGCGATTCTCGGCTCACTGATCGGCCTCGCCCTCGGCGCAGCATTGCCCTTCATCATCGTCGGCCTGTTCGGAAAAATCCTGCCGCTGCCTGTCGAGGCGACGTTTCACGCCGGCGAACTGGCGCTGTCGTTTCTCTATGGTCTGCTGACCGCGCTCGCCTTCGGATTGTGGCCGCTTGGCCGCGTCCATGACGTGCCGGTGGCGGCTTTGTTCCGTGAAGGCGTCTCATCGGAATTTCACTGGCCGCGGCGGCGCTATCTCGCGCTGATGGCCGCCGTGATCGCGCTGCTGATCGCGGTTGCCATCGGCCTCGCTTACGACAAGCGCGTGGCCAGTGTGTTTGTCGCCTCGTCGATCGGTGTGTTCGTTGTGCTGCGTGTTGTCGCGTCGTTGCTGATGGCGCTCGCAAGAAGCCTGCCGCGTCCGCGCTTCACCATGCTGCGGCTCGCCATCGCCAATATCCATCGCCCCGGCGCGCTGACACCGTCCGTCGTAATGTCGCTCGGCCTCGGCCTCGCCGTGCTGGTGACCATCACCCAGATCGACGGCAACCTGCGACGGCAGTTCATGGCCGCATTGCCGGAACACGCGCCGTCGTTCTATTTCATCGACATTCCGGCCACCGAGGCGACGCGGTTCAGCGACTTTCTGAAGCAGGCCGCGCCTGCGGCAAATGTTGAAATCGTGCCTATGCTGCGCGGGCGTATCGTCGCTGCGAAGGGCATCAAGGCCGAAGACCTCAAGCCGACCACGGACGCCGCCTGGGTGCTGCAAAGCGACCGTGGCCTGACCTATACCGGCGAAGTGCCGCGCGGCTCAAAGGTCGTCGATGGCACATGGTGGGATCCGAGTTACAGCGGTCCGCCGCTGGTGTCGCTGGAGAAGAAAATCGCCGACGGTCTTGGCGTGAAGGTCGGCGACGACATCACCGTCAACGTGCTGGGCCGCGACATCAGCGCAAAGATCAGCAACTTCCGAACGGTGGACTGGCAGAGCCTCGGCATCAACTTCGTTCTGGTGTTCTCGCCGAAGGCTTTCGCCGGCGCGCCTCATACCGACATTGCAACCCTGACCGAAGCCGACTCCAGCGCCGCAAGCGACGCCAGGATCGTCAAGGATGTGGCTGCCGCCTTCCCGATGGTGACCAGCGTCCGGGTGCGCGAGGCGCTCAGTTCGATCGGAAAGGTCGTGACCAACCTCGTGCTGGCGATCCGGGGCGCCAGTTCGGTTACCTTGGTGTCGGCCATTCTGGTGCTGGGCGGCGCGCTTGCCGCAGGGCATCGCCACCGGGTCTACGATGCGGTGATCCTCAAGACCCTTGGTGCTACCCGGGCGCGGCTGCTCGGCGCCTATGCGCTGGAATATCTGCTGATCGGCCTGGCCACGGCGGTGTTCGGGGTGTTGGCGGGATCGATCGCCGCCTGGCAGATCGTGACCCGGCTGATGACGCTGGGCTTCGTCTGGCAGGCCGGCAGTGCGGCCCTTGTGGTGCTGGCCGCGCTTGCCGTCACGGTCGGGCTGGGGCTGGCTGGAACATTACTGGCGCTTAACCAAAAACCCGCAACCGTGCTCCGTAACTTATGACAATTTGTAGCAGCAAATAGCGGGTTTTGCGACATTCAGCCGCGCGTCCAAGCTTGCGTTGAATGTGTTAGTTTCCCACATACCGAGCGGGTTCAGAATTCGGCTTGAAGCCATTTAGAGATGGCCTCACAATCCGGCTTCT
>CALRLJ020000062.1:0-12807 GCA_943368635.1 Sediminibacterium ginsengisoli
AATGGCGGTAACCGACTGCACGTCATAGAGCGTGCCGTAAGCATCGAATACAACGGCCTTGATCGTCATCTGAGCTTCCTTCAGGGTGTAACGATAAAGAATAAAAACAAACTCTCAGGGAGGCACCATGAATCGGCGCGAGGTTCTCAAGGCGGCCGCTATCCTGCCGCTGTCACAGGTTGCATTGCACACCCTATCCGGTAATGCCAACGCGCAGGCGGCATGGCCGTCGCGCAACATTGCCATGATCGTGCCGTTTCCGGCGGGAGGGCAGGCGGATCTGGCGGCACGACCCGTCGCCCTGGCGCTGGAACGCATTCTCGGTAAGCCTGTCATCGTGGACAACCGGGCGGGCGGCGGTGGCGGTTCGGTCGGCAATGCGGCGGCGGCGCGAGCCGAGCCGGACGGCTACACGCTGCTGATGACGCTGTCGTCGCTGGCGGTATTGCCGGAAGCGGACCGGCTGTTCGATCGTCCGGTGGCTTACGAAATGTCGCAATTTGCGCCGGTGGCGCGGGTGCTGGCCGATCCGACCATGCTTGCGGTGCCTGCGTCCGCGCCGTGGAAAACGGTGAAGGACTTCGTGGAGGATGCGAAGGCGCGTCCGGGGCAGATTCCTTATGGGTCATCCGGCCCCTACGGCACGCTGCACATTGCGATGGAAATGTTTGCAGCCAGCGCCGGGATCAAGTTGCTGCATGTGCCGTTCCGCGGTGCCGGTCCCGCATTGACCGGACTGCTCACCGGCACCGTGCAGGCGATGGCCTCCGCGCCGGGTACGCTGCGGGCGCAGGTCGATGACGGCAAGATGCGCGTGCTGGCCGGCTGGGGCGCAAAACGCGTCGCAAGTTTCCCGGACGTGCCGACGTTTCAGGAACTCGGTTACAAGGATGTCGAGTTCTACATCTGGGCCGGATTGTTCGCGCAGACGGCGCTGCCCGCGCCGATCCTGACAAAACTGCGCGAGGCGATGGGCGAGGCGGTGCGTGCCCCGGAAGTGGTCAAGACATTCGAGACCGCAGGCAGCCCGGTGGCTTACATGGACGCGCCGGAATTCGCGAAATTCGTCACCGCCGACAGCGCGCGTCTGATCGCGGCGGTGAAGAAGATCGGCAAGGTGCAGTAACTCGGGCGATCAGGCCGGAAGTTCGCTGACGTCGACCCATTCCGCGTTGGTCAATTCGGCCATGCGCGCTGGCGAAATGCGCACGGCGCTGTTGATCGAACCGGCGGCGGGCACAACCTCGTTGAAAGCCTTCAGCGACACGTCGCAATAAACCGGCAGTGGTGTTTTCAATCCGAACGGACAGATGCCGCCGACAGGATGACCGGTGGCCCCGAGCGCCTCTTCGGCATTGAGCATGCGCGGTTTGCCGCCGAATACGGCGCGCGCTTTCTTGTTGTCGAGCCGCGCCGTGCCGCAGGTCACCACCAGCAGCACCTTGTCGCCGACACGCAGGGACAGAGTCTTGGCGATTTCCGCCGGTGTGACGCTGAAAGCTTCGGCGGCAAGCGTCACGGTGGCTGAACTCTTGTCCGATTCAATAACGGTAATATCAGGCGCATTCTCTGCGAAAAATGCGCGAACCGTTTCGACGCTCATACTGGATCCTGTTGGGATGTTTCCCGCAAAGTATGGACGGGCGGATGATGATGGCGGGAAGCCGCACCATGCCCAAGCTGCTTCCGGCCCGCAAGCATACGTGCGGCAAATCTGCCGTGTGAACGAGTATGGACTCAGGCGTGGCCGTGGCTGCGTTTGACGCGCCAGAGCAGGATAGTCAGCGCGATCACCACAAATGGGATGGAAATGCCGGTGGCAACGGTGGCATCGACCGGCATGTAGTGTTCCGCCGATTCGAACACATAGTGCAGCAGGCTGGCGATATAGTAGCTGATGGCCGCAACTGAAAGTCCTTCGACGGTCTGCTGCAGGCGAAGCTGCATCCGTGCGCGTTCGCTCATGGCTGCGAGCAGGTCGCGGTTCTGCTGTTCGATCTCGACGTCGATGCGCGTGCGGAGCAGGTTTGCCGCGCGGGTCAGCTTCTTGTTGAGATCCTGCATCCGCGTGTTCAGCGTCTGGCAGGTTCGCATCGCCGGGTTGAGCCGTCGGCCGAGAAAATCGGCCAGCGTCGGCCAGCCGCCGAATGATTTTTCGCCGATCGCCTCGAGGCGCTGGCGCACGATGTCGTCATAGGCCGCGCTGGCTGCGAAACGATAGCCGGCGATGGCCGCTTCAGCCTCCACGCGTGCGGCGAGCGAGGTGATCTCGTCCAGCAGTTCGCGGTTGATTTCGAGTCCACCGCCGTCATTCGTCATCACGGTCATGATGTGAGTCAGCCGATCTTCGGCATTACGGATCACCGGAGTGATGCGATGCGCCAGGGGCAGGCCGAGAAGGGCGAAGCAGCGATAGGTCTCGATTTCGAGAATCCGCAGCACAAGGCCGCCGGTTTCCACCGGCGTCAGGCCGTGATTGTGCACGAGGAAGCGGACAAAGCCGCCGTCATCGGCTCGAAAATCTGTGGCGATGGTGGCATGATTCTGGAGAACCTGCGACGCCGCAAGCGATGCGGGATCGAACAGCCGCGCGAGATGGGGCGCGTCGCCGCTCTCCACGCGCAGGTCGATGGAAACCAGATGCGGACCCGGCTGGCCGATCTCGGTCATGGCCGCGGCGACGGCGGCGGGCGGCGCGTCGCTTCCCGCAGGGTGGGCGTCTTCGAGCAGCCAGGTATAGGTCGTGAATTCGCTGTGCTGCTCCCAGCGCAGGGTCGCGCCGGGCAAAGCAATGCGCCGGTGTTTCACGGCGGTGGAAAGATCTGTCAGATGATGCATGGCGCAATAACGCGCGAGAGCCTTCGCATTGGCGCTCATCTGTGCGGCGTCGGTGAGAAATGCGAAGCGGATCGCACGGCATGGTGAGGTCACTGCCTCAAATGGCCGGGCATGTAATTCGCCGAGAACGGTCTCGCGTTCGGCATGCGGCGATAGTGCAAGTCCGTGCGGCAGCGGCCCTGCGCTGTCGGGGATTTCACTCTCGTTGATGGCTGTCATCGCGCAAATCTCTCCTCGTCCGCCGCGATCATGCAGGGGAGGGGCGCGCGTTTGCAACCGGACTTGTGAGGAGATGCTACGAATCCGGCTGCCTGAATAGGTGGCCGAATTCATATGTCATATCGCCGGACGGCCGTAGTGTGATGCGGCCTAGCCGCTGGCTGCGGTCTGGGTGCGGATGTCCTGCGCGGTGCGCTTCAACGCCACCAGAAATTTTTTCTTCGCTTCCGCTTCGGTCACGGTGCCGGAAATAGTGTTGATGCTGACCGCAGCCACGACATGGCCGGCTTGATCGCGCACCGGCACTGCGATGCCGCAAATCGCCGGATCGAGTTCGCCGTCGATCCATGCGTAGCCTTGTTGTTCGACCCGCACGAGTTCCTCGCCGAGTTTGATCGGGCAAACCACAGTGCGGGGCGTGATCTGCTTGAATTCAGTGGTGGTGAGATAGTCCGCGCGACTCTCGGGCGGCAATGCCGCGAGCAGGACACGGCCCAATGAAATGACATGCGCGGGCAGGCGGCTGCCGATGCCGAGATTGGCGGAGAGAATGCGCCGTGCCGGCAGGCGCAGCGCATAGACGATCTCGGTTTCGTCCAGCACCGCCAGCGCGCAGGATTCGCCGATCTCGTTGCGCAGATCTTCGAGCGCGCGTTGAGCATAGCCCCAGTAGGGCAGCGCGTTGAGGTACGACAATCCAAGGCCCAGCGCGCGCGGACGCAGGCTGAAATAGCGGCCGTCGGCCTCGCAGTATTTCAGCGCCACCAGAGTTGCCAGCATGCGCCGGGTTGTTGCGCGCGTGAGTCCTGCTGCAACGGCGGCTTCGGACAGCGTGTGCCGGCCGGGCGGCCGCCCCAGCGCCTCCACCACCGAAAAACCTCGCGCAATTGCGCGGACGAAGCCGTCGCTTTCCTTGGACATTGAAGTTCCTCTCACCTTCCGGCTTGTCAGGTGTCGAAAGCCAGACCATAATGTTCGTGTGGTGGCTATAAAGTTCGCCTGATGAACATTAGATGAGAGATTGCCATGGCGCAAGCACAAGCTTTCGAGACGGATTTCTGGAAGGACGAGAATTTGCGAAAGGTCTGGGACGAGATCGTTCCGGGTGAGCCGCGCAAGACGATTCCCTACCTGCTGACGAAGGAAGCCATCGCGCTCCTTTGCAAGGCCGTCGGTGAAACCAATCCGCTTTATCTCGATGAGGCCTATGCGAAGACCACCCCCTGGGGCGGGATCATCGCGCCGCCGTCGATCCACATCCTGCTGATGTTCTCCTGCACCGAAGCGGACGACTGGATGCGCTCGCCCGGCACCGTGAATGCCGGACAGTCCTGGAGCTACAACAAGCCCGCGCGGCCCGGCGACACCATCACGCTGCAGGCCCGCGCGCTCGACAAGTTCATCAAGCGCGACCGGCTGTTCGTTGTCCACGACAACGTCTTCTTCAATCAGCATGGTGACGTGATCTGTTCCGGCCGCGGCCAGACCATCCGGCCGATGTAAGCGCAGGCGAGGAGTTCAAACATGACGACGACATTTGAAACGCTTTCGGTCGGCGACGGCATCGACGGACCGAAGTTCTCGGTCTCGCGCGAATCCATTCGCCTGTTCTGCGATGCATCGCTCGATTACAATCCGCTGCATCTCGACGACAACTACATGAAGGGCGATTTCGGCAAGACCAATTTCGGCGGCATCATCATGCACGGCATGAACAACTTCGGGCTCATCACCCGGATGTTGACCGATTGGGCCTATCCGGCGGGTGCTATTCATCGCCGTCTTGAAACGCGCTGGGTCAAGCCGGTAAAACCGGGCGACACCATTCAGCCGGTGGGAATCATCAAGGCCAAACAAGTCACCAAGAATTCGCGCTTCGTGCTGATCGACGTGCTGGTGAAGAACCAGGACGGCGACAAGGTCGCGGTCGGCGAAGCCATGGTGGAATTCCCCGTCGCAGCAGCCAAGGCTGCCTGACCGGAGTTGAAGCGCGATGTCGATCGCGGTCATAGGCGCAGGAGTTGGCGGTCTGACGGCGGCACTTTCGTTGCACGCCGCCGGCCGCGGCGACATTCTCCTGCTCGAAGCCGCACGCGAGATTCGCGACGTGGGCGTCGGCATCAATCTGCCGCCGCATGCCGTGCGCGAATTGAGCGAGCTTGGCCTCGGCGATGCGCTTGAGAAGGCCGGTGTGCCGACCAAGGAACTGGCTTATTACGATCCAAAAGGTCAGTTGATCTGGGCGGAGCCGCGCGGGCACGATGCCGGTTATCGCTGGCCGCAATACTCCATTCATCGCGGCACGCTGCAACGGATTCTTGTCGATGCCGTGCGCGATCGTCTGGGTGCATCGTCGATCCGCAGCGGCCAGCGCGTAACCGGCGTGAGCACCGGCGATGACAACAAGGTCGTGATCGCTGCGATCGATCAGACTGTGGATCGTCCCGTTTCCTATGCGGCCGATGTCGCGATTGCCGCCGACGGCATTCGCTCGCCGGTCCGCGACAGCCTCTATGGCGCGGTCACTCCGCTCGCGTCGAACGGCTGGGTGATGTATCGCGGCGTTACCAAATCCGCGCCGTTCCTCAGCGGGCGCTCGATGGTGATTATCGGCGATGAAACCCAGCGGGTCGTAGTTTATCCGATTGCGGAGGGCGTGCTCAACTGGCTGCTGGTGCGCCCGAAAGACAATACGCGCGCGCAGACCGAGCTTGGAAACTGGAACGTTCCGGTGTCGACCAGCGCCATTGCGGAATTCGTCAAGGATTATCGTTTCGACTGGCTGGACGTGCATCGTCTGGTGGCGTCGTCATCGGAGTCTTACGAGTATCCGATGGCGGACATCGATCCGCTGCCGCGATGGGTGTTCGGGCGTTGCGCGTTGCTCGGAGATGCCGCGCACGCGATGTATCCGTTCGGCTCCAACGGCGCGTCGCAGGCCATCCTTGATGCCCGCGTGCTGGCCTATGAACTCGCCACCGCTGCGACCGCCGACGATGCGCTGCGCGGCTACGAGATGCAACGCCGTCAGGTCGCCAGCGATGTGCAACTCGCAAATCGTCGCCAGGCCGGTGACGTGATGACCCGCGTCAGCGCGCTGGCGCGCAGCGGCGCTCATGGCGACGCCGCAACGGAATTGCAGGACGTCGAACGCCGCTACAAGCAGCTTGCGGGCTTCGATGTCGATGCTCTGAACAGCCGGAAATCGTGGAGCGTCTCGGCCGCTTCGCAATAAGCAGATGAAACAGAAACCGGAGGAAATCCGGAATATGAGGGAGATGAATATGCGCAGGTATTTGGATGTGATGCGGTCCGGGTTGCTCGCGGTCGGATTGATCGGTGCGATGTCTCAGATCAGCGCCGCGCAGGATTCGTACCCGACCCGGCCGATCAAGCTGCTGGTTGGCTTCGCGCCGGGCGGCGCCACCGACACCACGTTCCGCAAGCTCGGCGAACTCGCCGCCAAGGAACTGGGTCAGCCGATCATCGTTGAAAACCGGCCCGGCGCCGGTGCGACACTGGCGCCATCGACGATGGCGAAAACGGAAGCGCCCGACGGCTACACCATCGCGGCCGCCACGGCGGGATTGCTGCGTTACCCTTACATGCAGAAAGTCGACTGGGATCCGATCAAGGACTTCACCTGGATCGCGGGTCTCGGCGGTTACACTTTTGTGCTGGCCGTCAGTGCCGACTCTCCGTTGAAGACGACCGCCGATTTCGTCGCTTACGCCAAGAAGAACCCCGACGTTCTGACCGTCGCCACCGCAGGCGCGGGCACGACCATGCATTTGCTCGCCGAAGCGCTCGCCGGCATGGCTGACGTGAAGATCACCCATATCGGATACAAGGGCAGCAGCGAAGCCGTCACCGCAATTCTCGGCGGTCACACCATGGCAACGGTCGATGCCATCGGCACCATTCTTCCCTATGTCGAGTCGGGCAAGATGCGCGTGCTGCTGTCGTTCGATCCGCAACCGGTGGCATGGCTGCCCGGCGTTCCGACCGCAAAGAGCCTCGGCTACGATCTGGTCTATCCCGCACCGTATGGCCTTGTTGGACCGAAGGGCATGCCGCCCACCATCGTCGACAAACTTTACCGCGCGTTCAAGACCGCCGCCGACAGCGACGACTACAAGAAGCTGCTGGAGACCTTGCGGCAGACGAAATGGGAAAAATCACCGGCCGAATACCAGCAGTGGGCAAGCGAGTTCTATGTCTCGGAGCGTTCGCTGGTTGAGCGCGCCAAGCTGCTGCGCCAGCCCTGAAAACTCGACAGCATTCCCTTGGCGAATATCGCCATACAACTGAAGTCAGGTTGAACCTATGAAATCAGTCTTTGCAGTAATCCTGTGTGTGTTCATGCTCGGTGCCGCCTCCGGCGATGCTAGAGCCAACGACCAGTTTCCGCCGGGCAGCATCAAGATCATCGTGCCGTTCCCGGCGGGCGGCACCACCGACATCCTGGCGCGCTTTGTTGCGCAGTACCTCGGCGAGAAACTCGGCGTCACCACCATCGTGGAGAATCGTGCCGGCGCGTCGGGCACCATCGGTTCGGAAACGGTGGCGAAGTCGGCCAATGATGGCAGCGTGCTGCTCCTGACCGCGACCCATCACGTCATCAATCCGAGTCTTTACACAAAGCTGCCTTACGACACGCAGAAGGATTTCTCGCCGATCGCGGTGGTCGCAAGCGCGCCCAATGCGCTGGTGGTCAACAAGAACTTTCCGGCCAAGACGATTGCCGATTTGATCGCGATGGCGAAGAAGGATCCCGGCAAGCTGTCGTTTGGCTCTTCCGGCATCGGCGGCGCCAATCATCTGTCCGGCGAGTTGTTCAAGCAGATGGCAGGCATCGACATTGTCCACGTTCCCTACAAGGGCGCGGCACCTGCGATGAACGATCTGATCGGCGGACATATTCCGATCATGTTCGATACGCTGCCGACGGTGCTGCCTGCGGCTGCGGCTGGGACCATCCGCGTGCTGGCCGTTACCAGCAAGGAGCGCGCAGCGTCGTTGCCGAATGCGCCGACGCTCGATGAATCCGGCGTGAAGGGCTTCGAGGCCACCGCGTGGTTCGGTCTGTACATGCCGGCTGCCAACAACAATGTTGCCTATACTAAGCTGGTCGCGGCGATGAAGGAGATTCTTGCAGCGCCCCAGACGCGAGAGAAGTTCGCCACGCAGGGCGTCGAACCCGGCAAGCTGACCGGTGCGGACTTCACCAAGTTCGTCGATGCGGAAATCAACAAGTGGGCGGGTGTGGTGAAGACCGCGAAAGTCCCGCAGCTGTAGGATTGTTATCGCGCGCGGTAGCGTTTACTCGTCGGGAGTAGCGCTGCCGCCGCGCGTGGTCAGGCTTTGACCGCCGGCCTTGGCCATCACATAAGGACTTGGCCCGACCACGTCGGTCGCAAGGCCCAGCTTCTCAAACAGGCGGATGGTCAGCCAAGTAGTATCGAACTCCCACCACTTGTGACCGTGACGCGCCGAGCGCGGATCGGCGTGGTGATTGTTGTGCCAGCCTTCGCCATGAGCGAGCAGACCGATGAACACGTTATTTCGGCTGTCCTCGTCAGTCTGATAATTCCGATAACCCCACAGATGGGTCACGGAATTCACCGCCCATGTCTGGTGCCAGACGAACACCGTGCGTACGAACACGCCCCAGAGCAGAATGCTCGCCCCGAACTGCAAGGCCTGCATCGTCGTGCCGCCCATCGCCAGTTCGGCCAGAAAGCCGAGACCGAAAAATACGATCCACTGTACAAGGATGATCTTGACCTGAAGCCAATTGCGTTCGATCGCAGCATAGAATGGATCGCGCAGGATATCCTTGGCATAGCGGTCATAGATGCCGAGGCGGTTTAACTCGGGATTCTTGATCACCAGCCAGCCGATATGGCCCCAGAGGAAATTCACCAGCGGGCTGTGCGGGTCGGGCTGCTCGTCGGCGTGCTGATGATGCCGGCGATGCACCGCGACCCAGCGCGCGGGCGTGTCCTGCACGCAGCAGACGGCGATGACCGCCAGCACATGCTCGAACCATTTCGGGCACTTGAAGCCGCGATGGGTGAGCAGGCGGTGATAGCAAATGTTGATGCCGAGCAATCCCGTTAGCCGCGCGGCGATCACGGCAACGATCACGCCGGTCCAGCTGAAGGTCCAGGGGATGAAGGCGAGCAGGGCAACCAGATGATAAAAAAGGATGGGGGCCGCAATCGGCCAGTCGATCCGCCCCATAACGACCCCGCAAGGCAGCGGCAGACGGCCTGATTGGAGGGGCTCGGCGATGCCGGGTAGCGCCACAGCTTTCGCGGTAGCCGGACGATTTGGGGTCATTTCGACGGTCAACGGTCCAGATCTGCTTTCCGGGTAGGCCAAAGCCATGTTTAACGCACGCGCCAGTAAAGGCGAAGCAGCGCGGCTGCAAACAGCTAGATGTCTGATTAAAGAGAGATTTGCCGCTCGAAAACCCCGAAAATGGGTTCCATTCGGGGCATTTTGACCCGGTGACAGCTCCCGGAAATCGCCTGATCGGATTGACATTTGGGCCTCCGATGGCATAGAAACCGCCTGTCTCGCGCGGCCTTGGCCTGCGGGATATGCCCATCAACCAACGGTTTCATACTCGGCCCTGCAACGCGGCCTTCCAGAGAGCATTGTCCCATGAAGGTCCGTAATTCGCTGAAGTCCCTGCGCGGCCGTCACCGCAACAACCGTCTGGTCCGCCGCAAGGGCCGGGTTTACGTCATCAACAAGGTTCAGCGCCGCTTCAAGGCACGCCAGGGCTGAGTCAAAAGGGCTGGTTTCTCCGCCCGTTTGTTCGATGATTTATCCTGCCGCGTTGAGTGGCAGGCTCTGCAGGCTCCCATACATCACAACCGTTTGACGCCGCTTGTGCTTTGCACGCGGCGCATTCCGCGTTTAGACTTTCCATCATGGCATTGCGGGCGGCAACCAAGATGGACGGGAAGCGGGCTTTGAAGCTCGCAATCGGGGCTGTGGCGATGACGGTCATAACTGTCGCAGCGATGGCTGTGACGCCCGCTGCCGCACAAGCCCCCCAACTCACCCCGCCCGGCAAGCAGAAAAAGCTTCCGCAAGCCCCGGCCAAATTGCCGCGCGTGACCGGCGACAAGACCAAAAGTCTCGACTTCCTGTTTGGTGCGCTGAAGGCTGCACCCGATCAGGAAAGCGCCAAGGCCGTCGAAGCCCGCATCTGGGCGGTCTGGACCGCGACGCCAAGCGATACCGCCGCCTTGCTGATGGCGCGGGCGAAGCTCGCCATGGATGGCAAGGATACTGATATTGCGTTGAAGCTGCTCGATGCCGTCATCAAGCTGCGCCCCGATTATATCGAGGCTTGGAATCGACGCGCGACGATCTATTACCTGCAGAACGATTACAACCGCTCGATGGAAGACATCCGGCAGGTGCTGATTCGCGAGCCGCGCCATTTCGGTGCGCTGGCGGGTCTCGGCATGATCATGCAGGAAACCGGCGACGAAAAGCACGCGCTGGATGCATTCCGCAAGGCGCTTGCGATCAATCCCTACCTTGAACGTGTCCCGGATCTGGTGAAGTCGCTATCCGAGAAGGTCGAGGGCCGGGATATTTAACCTGCCATTGATGATGTCGGCCGGTTCGCAGGCCGGCCTGATTCTGACGCGAAACCTGTTCATCGCTCGTTCGTATTTCCACCGTGCATACAGTTCTCCGGGTTCTTTCCATGATCGTTTTGGCTGTGGTGGTCACGCTGGCCGTGCTGGCGCTGGTCACGCAGGTCGGTGTCTATGCGCTCGAGCGCAGCTATCCGCCTGAGGGCAAGTTCGTCGACATCAAAGGCGCACGGCTTCATGTCGTGGAACTTGGCCCGACTTACGCGCCCGGACCGCCCATCGTTCTGATTCACGGCGCAAGTTCGAGCCTGCAAACCATGCGCAAGCCGCTGGGCGACAGGCTGGCGAAGAATCATCGCGTCATCCTGATCGACCGGCCGGGGCACGGCTGGAGTACGCGCGAGCGTGTCGAGGACTCGACGCCTGCGATTCAGGCCCGCATGATCGATGAGGCGCTGGGCAAGCTTGGAATCGATCGGGCGATCATCGTTGGCCACTCATGGGCCGGGTCGCTGATGCCGCTGCTGGCTCTGGATTATCCCAAGCGTGCCGCGGCGATCGTGATGTTGTCACCGGTGGCCTATCCATGGCCGGGTGGCGTTGGAAATTTCAACGAGATCGCGTCCATCCCGGTGATCGGTCCACTGCTTGCCTATACGATCACGTTGCCGCTCGGCACCTTTCTGGTCGAAAGCGGGACGCGTTATGTCTTTGCGCCGCAAACGATGCCAGTCGGTTATGTCGAAGCGACGGCGGTGCGCATGGTGTTGCGGCCACAGGTCTTCCTCAACAACGCGCGGGATCTGACGACACTGAAGGCGGAGATGGTGAAGCAATCTCCACGTTATCCGTCGATCAAGATTCCGGTGACGATCATTGCCGGCGATGCCGACAAGACCGTTTCGACGAACATTCATTCGCGGCCCTTCGCTGCCGCCGTTCCCCAGACCAGACTGGTAATCATGCCGAATGGCGGCCACATGCCGCAGGTCTACGCGGCCGATCTGGTCGTGGCTGAGATCGATGCGATCGTCGGCAAAGCACAAGCCTTGTCGGCCTCGGCGAGCAAGCCTGACTGATCTGGGCTGGCCGCGTGCTCGGGCTTTACTCACCGATTTTGGGTCGCGATTGCTGACCTTTTGAAACTCATGTTGCGAACGACGTCAGGCTCGCGCGCGCAATATGCATGTGCATCGGAGAGAAATTTTTCTTTTCGATCACGATGCGATGAGCATCACACTGCTGCCATCGACAGATGATCGAGTATCCGGTGTGAGACGCGTCCAGTTCCTGTTCCAGCAGAATGAAGGTCGGACAATGACACCCACATCATCCAGCGACAACGTATTCAAAAAAGCGGCGGAAACGATTCCGTCTCCCGATCCAGCACGCGTGAGCGAGATCAACGGAACCATGCTGAACGAAGCCGCGAAGTTTAACGCGCAGCTCGGCACGGCCATGCAGAATCTCGGCAAGGAATGGTCGGAGTTTGTCGGCGCGAGGCTGCGCGAGGACGTCCAGTTGTTCCGGACGATCCACGACTGCCGTTCCCTGCAGGATTTGCAGCAAACCTATGCCCAGTTCTGGCAGACCGCATTCACGCAGTATGGCGAGGAAGCGCAGCGTATGCTGCGGCTGACTCAAGGTGCCGCCGAAGACGTGGCCCGCACGGCGCGGGACGCCCGCGACACGGTCATCCACACCGACAAGGCGGCCTGACGCAGTATCGTCGGCGGTCTTCGATTAAGTATCTGCGCCGCGGGTCGCGGCCGACACAGGCAAGGCGGACCATGTTCGTTGTGCCCGGCGCTGGTGAAAGCGCCGGGCACCGCGGTGGGCTAGTATGTTGCCGTGAGGTAATCGACAATCTTGCTGGCGTCGGCGTCGTCGATAGGCGCGCCATAGACCTTGATCATCTTTGTCACTTCTGCCTGCCAGAAGTCTTTCTTGAACTTGGGCCCGTGCGGCTGACTCTGGATGTAATCGGCAGAGTGGCATGCCGTGCAGTTGTTCAGCGCGACATCCTGATTGATGCCCGGTTTCAGGGCCGCAGTCTCTTCAGGAAGCACGTACTTCTCCGGTTTGGCGTGAGCCGCAATGAGACCTGCTCCAAGTACGGCGAGGC
>CALRLJ020000063.1:0-12626 GCA_943368635.1 Sediminibacterium ginsengisoli
AGGCAGATATACGCGCAACAGGTCCGCAAGGATCGGATCGGCGCGATAGAAATTCATGCCGGAGGTATCGGGTGCGATCAAGCCGACGGCGGACTTCGATCCAGCCGTCGGAGCCAGCGTTTCTGCAAGCGGGGGTTTTGCGGTGGCAACCATGGCGTCTCATCCCTGCCGGGATCGCTCCCGCTATTTTCAGGAATGATCCGGCATTTGATGCAGAACGGCAAGCGGCGCCAGAAGCCTAAGCGGCATGGGAGAACTGTGCCGCGCGAGGATATAATTCGCAGGGCGGAACTTAACTCCGGAAATGCTTCGACAGTTTCAGTCCCTGGCCCTGATAGTTGGACGCGATGCGCTGGCCATACAGCGCATCGGGGCGCGACAACATCTTTTCATAGACCAGCCGCCCGACGATCTGGCCGTGTTCGAGAATGAACGGCACCTCGCGCGAGCGCACTTCCAGCACCGCGCGTGAACCCTGTCCGCCAGCGCCCGCATAGCCGAAACCGGGATCGAAGAAGCCCGCGTAATGCACGCGGAATTCGCCGACCAGCGGATCGAACGGCACCATCTCGGCGGCGAAATCCGGCGGCACCTGCACCGCTTCTTTCGAGGCAAGAATATAGAACTCGCCGGGGTCGAGGATCAGGCTGCGATCCGGCCGCGCACGGATCGGCTCCCAGAATTCACCCACGGTGTATCCGGCGCGGCGGTCGACATCGACCACGCCGGTGTGGCGCTTCGCACGATACCCCACGAACCCGTCGGAGCCTTCGCCGGACAGATCGACACTCAGCGCCACGCCGCCGGCGAGATCCGCCTCGTCGCTGTCGACCAGCCGCTCGGCTGCGTGCAGCGCGTGCAGCTCATCCGCATCGAGCAGCGGATGGCCGACGCGGAAACGAATCTGCGACAGCCGCGATCCTTCGCGCAGCAACACCGGAAACGTCTTTGGGCTGATCTCGGCATACAACGGCCCGTGATAACCGGGGGCGATCATGTCGAAACGGCGCGTGCCGTCGGCGATCACGCGAGTGAAAACATCGAGACGCCCGGTGGAGCTTTTCGGATTTGCCGCCGCTTGAATTATCGGAGGCAGCGCGAGGCTCTCCAGCAACGGAACGATATAGACGCAGTTGGTTTCCAGCACCGCGCCGTCGGACAGATCGATCTCGTGCAGTTTGAGTTCGTCGATGCGCTGCGCCACCGTCGTGTCCGGCCCTGGCAAAAAGCTTGCCCGCACACGATAGGCAATCGCACCGAGGCGCAGATCGAGGCTGGCCGGCTGGATCTGGCTTTCGACGAAGGGATATTCGGGCAGGATCAGGCCAGCGTCGGCCATAGCCGCAATCATGCGGTCGGGCAGAATTCCTGTCGCATCGGGGGCAAGTGTGAAGGCCACGGGCTAGTCCTCGGCTGCCAATTGATCCAGCAAAATAAGCACTTTATCGGTTATCCGATGGGGTGCTTGACGGAAAGACCATGCGGGATTAAGCCTAGGACTTATCCCGTGGTCATTTGAGCCGGCCGGCTTGCAGCCACGTTAAATAACTCGCTAAACAGGCCGGGGACAGTGTGATCCCGGCTTGTGGAAAGATTTTCCAGGCCGGTTTTTTGTGCCCACCGCAAGGTGGTCACGATGGAGTCCACATGTCCGAGATCAAAACACCCGCGGCCAATCCCTCTGGAAACAAGCCGCTCTCCCCGACCCGCAACTATCGCCCCGAAACCCGGCTGGTCCATTCCGGCACGCTGCGTTCGCAATATGGCGAGACCTCCGAGGCGTTGTTCCTGACGCAAGGGTTCATCTACGACACCGCCGAGCAATGCGAAGCGCGGTTCACCGGCGCGGACCCCGGCTTCCTGTATTCGCGGTTTTCAAATCCGACCGTATCGATGTTCGAGCAGCGCATGGTCGAGCTTGAAGGCGCGGAGGCCGCGCGTGCCACCGCCACCGGCATGGCGGCAGTCACGACCGCAATTCTCGCCCCGCTCAAATCCGGCGACCACGTGGTCGCAGCGAAAGCGCTGTTCGGATCGTGCCGTTATGTCGTGGAAGATTTGCTACCGCGCTACGGCATTGAATCCACGCTGGTAGACGGTCACGATCTCGACCAGTGGCAGAAGGCGATGCGACCGAACACCAAATCGTGTTTCCTCGAAAGCCCGACCAATCCGACCCTCGACGTGGTCGATATTTCCGCCGTCGCCGACATCGCACATCGTGGCGGCGCACGACTGATCGTGGACAACGTGTTCGCGACGCCGATCTGGCAGAGTCCGCTCGCGCTCGGCGCCGACGTCGTGGTTTATTCGGCGACCAAGCATATCGACGGTCAGGGCCGCTGCCTCGGCGGCGTTATCCTGTCGTCGGACGCGTTCATCCAGGAACACATCCATACGTTCCTGCGCCAAACAGGTCCGGCAATGTCGCCGTTCAATGCATGGGTGCTGCTGAAGGGCCTTGAAACTCTGAGCATTCGCGTCAAGGCGCAAACCGAAAGCGCAGCCGCGATTGCCGATATGCTGGCGACCCATCCGAAGATCTCACGGCTGATCTATCCCGGCCGCGCCGATCATCCGCAAGCCGCCATCGTGAAAAAACAGATGCGTGCAGGCTCGACGCTGATCGGCTTCGAGGTCAAGGGTGGCAAGGCAGCGGCGTTCCGCACGCTCAACGCGCTGAAGCTGGCGCGGATTTCCAACAACCTCGGCGACTCCAAAAGCATCGTCACCCATCCAGCGACGACGACGCATCAACGTCTCGCGCCGGAAGCACGTGCCGAACTCGGCATCAGCGAAGGGTTCATTCGCTTCTCGGCCGGACTCGAGCATCAGGACGATCTGATCGAGGATCTGACGGCAGCGCTGGAGAAGGCGTAAACAACTCCATCTCATGCGTGGGCTGACGTCCACGCATGAGAGCCAGTTGCGCATCTACATCGGCCGATAGGTCATCACATTGCTCGGGATGTTGACCCCGGCTTTCACCTGCCCGACCGACTTGATGATGGTGTCGCCGAGCAATTGGGCGAAGCAGGCGTAGCCCCAGTCGTTCATGTGCAGGCCGTCGCCGATCACAAATTTGTCGAACGGCATTTTCTCGTCTTCGTGCCATTGCCGCATGACTTCAAAACGCGGGAATATCGACACGTTCTTAAGCTTTGCAACCTCGCCCAGCAGTTTCACCATGTTGCCGGCATTCTCGGTCTTCGCCGCGACAGCAGGCGTGTATTGCGGATCGATCAATACGACATCGATGCCACGGGCCTGAAGCCGCGCAATGCCGTCCTCCACCAGTGCCGTCGTGGCAGCAACATCGCTGGCGGTGCCTTTGACGACAGTGTTGGTGCCGAGTTGCCAGATCACGAGATCAGGATCCGCGTCGAGAACAGCAGCATCGAACCGCTTCATCATTTCGGGTGCATCCTGCCCGCCCATGCCACGGTTGATGACGCTGATGTCGGCGGTGGGAAACTTGCGGCGCAACTGATCGGCAAGCCGGCTGGGATAGTTGTACGCCGCCGACGTACCGTATCCCACCGTGGTCGACGAGCCGAACGCAACGATCGTCACCGGCTCATCCGCAGCGATGCGCCGCGCGACACGGGGCAGCGACCCCGGAATATCCTTCAGCCCCTTGGCCGGCAGACACGGCACGCGGGTGAGAATATCTCCGGCTGCACCGGCGGCGCTCTTCGCCGCTTCAAGTGCCTTGGTGGCAACACCCTTCTTCTCTGGTGCAGGCCTGTCGGGCTGTGCTGTCTGTCCAACAGCAGGGGGGAGCGTCAGCGGGCAACACAGCAACGCCACCACCATGACGGCACCCGCGGAACGACTGCTAAAACGCATCAACGTTGAATCCTGAGCTCCGCCGGGTTGATGCGTGACGCTTCCACCACCATCGCCGACAACGACCGGCCGATGCAATCGTGCACCCGCTTGGCCATCCCATATCCGTGGACCGAACCGAACAGATCGAAATCGCCGACATCGTTCCAGTGCCGCATGATCGAGAACCGGTCGAACATCGGCACGTCGTGCTGCTGCGCAACCACCCGTATCGTATCATTATACGGCCCGACCGAGAGCATGGTT
The DNA here is from genome assembly GCA_943368635.1 of Sediminibacterium ginsengisoli. GTDB lineage: Bacteria > Pseudomonadota > Alphaproteobacteria > Rhizobiales > Xanthobacteraceae > Afipia. The sequence continues at coordinate 4,096 of CALRLJ020000063.1, forward strand.
TCCATACGCGGGTTGTATTGGAGATTAATCAGGAGCACGTCGGGTCCGGCATTCACGAGCGCCTCGACTCCGCCATCAAGGGCGGTCCGGAAATCGTCCGGATCGACAGAGCGGATCGCATCGACAGTGCCGGTCTGCCAGATCACCAGATCCGGCTTCTGATCCTGCGGCAGCTTGTCGATCAACTGGCCAAAACCCTGCGCCGCTTCGGCGGCGGTCTTCTTGGGCCGCAAGTCCGTCCTGACGCTGACGGTGACGCCTGCAAGCGCTTCGCGCAGCGCCGCCTCCAGACGCGAGGGATACGACATGCTCGCGCCATCGGGACCGGGCAATGCCGAGGAGCCGCTGCCGACCACGAGAATATCCAGACGTTTCTTGGTCTTGATCGCATTGGCGACCTTCGACAGCGCACTCTCGGTCGTCAGAAGATAGGCCGGCACGGTGCAGCCGGAAACATCTTCTGCGCGCGCCGGAGCCGCCGCCAGAAGAACTGCAAACAAACCCGCAATCAGTAATGCTTTCATATCCCGCCTCCGGCGAGGTCGGCATCGCTGTCCGCGCCTTTTGCGCGCTTCGCTCCCTTGTCGACTGCGCTCTTGTACCACGAAAACAACCATGCCGCGGCCGACATGACCACAATCCCCGCGATGCTGACGAAGAAATGCATCCACGCTCCGCCGGAGACTTCGGCCAAAATAAAATGCCCGGCAAATGCGAGGAATACGCCGAGACAAAATATCTCCAGTGAATGCTGGCCGCAGCGAATAACCGGGCGAAGCCACGCCGATTTCAAACCCGGCCAGTTCGCAGGAATAAAGCGCACCGTGATCGCCGCCAATGCCAGGAAATGCGCAAAGCGCAGCACATCGAGATCCGTCTTGTTGATCGGATACATCCAGCTTTCCAGCCAGCGGGGCATAAAAACGCCGAGCCGCGGCACGTGCCAGGTGAGCGTGACGCAGAACGCAAACAACAGATAGGCCATGCAAAGCCAGAGCGTAATGTCTGAGGACAGTATACGGCCCATCCGCTTCGCTCCACCCAGCGCGCACCATGCGCCGAAAACGAACAACAACTGCCAGGCGAACGGATTGAAGAACCACGTCCCGTTCGGATAGGCCGGAAGCGCCAGATCGAACTGCCATGTGATGGCGTAAAGCAGGACCGACAAAGCCAACGCCAGATCCGCCTTGCGCTGCAACAGCCAGATGATGAGCGGCAGGAATATCATCAGCACGATGTAGAGGGGCAGCACGTCCATGTTGACCGGGCGGAATTTCAGCAGCAGCGCCTGTACGATTGTCACGTCGGGCTGTTTGAGAAAATCCAGAATCCCCATTTCTTCCGCGTAGAGCGGGTTATCGAACCGCGTCGCGATGTAGGAGATTTCCGCAAGATAGATCGTAAACAGGAAAACATGCGCAACATAGATCTGCCACACGCGTTTGAAGATCCGCGCGCTGGCGACGACGAAACCCCGATCCAGCATTGTGCGGCTGTAAACGAACGCAGCCGTATAGCCCGAAATGAAAATGAAAATCTCGGTGGCGTCGCTGAAGCCGTAGTTCCGGATGGTGAACCAGGTCAGAATGTTCGGCGGAAGATGATCGATGAAGATCAGCCACAGCGCCATGCCGCGAAAGAGATCGAGACGCAATTCGCGTTCGCCCGCCGCAACCGGAAAAGCCGTTACCTTTACGGCCGGCGCTTTCACGACAGCCTGATCGGTTACCTCGGTCGTCACGAGCGTCATTCCGGTATCGTCCGTTTCGGTCCAGTTCCGTCAACCGGCCGGACACAAGCTCCAACTCTATGGAAGATCGGGGCGGCCCGCAAATTGCACGTATTCCATTGGACAGGCGCGCCCGGGAATGTTCGGTGACAACAATGTTGAAACGATGTTTGGTCCGGCTTCGTACCCTCGTCAGGCCGCCGCAAAATACGATCGGCACCTACGCAGGGAACACGAGGTCTGTTATTGTGTGACCTGAAGATGGATCGATCCCATGTACCGCGCCGTGACTCGCCAGATTGAGGTTACCGTCGAACCGAACTTCCTCCCCGAACGTTCGTCCGCGGAGGATGGCCGCTTCTTCTGGGCCTACACGATTGCCATCGTCAATTCCGGAACCCAGACCGTCCAGTTGAAAACACGGCACTGGGTCATCACCGACGGCGCCGGCCGCAGTCAGGAAGTCAACGGCGAAGGCGTGGTCGGGGAACAGCCTGTGCTCGAGCCGGGCGAACGGTTCGAATACACCAGCGGGGTGCCGCTTCAGACACCGTCCGGATTCATGACCGGCAGCTACCAGATGGTCACGGAGGATGGCGAGCCGTTCGACATCGACATTCCCGCCTTCTCGCTCGACAGCCCTAACTACAAGCGGACGCTGAACTAGCTTTCAGCCGTCCCACGCTCGGTCTCCGGCACCACACCCGCTTCATCCGGCGTAAATTCGTAGACCGAGCTGCAGAACTCGCAGGTCACGACCACCTTGCCGTTCTCGACCATGTCTGCGCGGTCCTTCGGCGTGAAGCTCCCCAGCATTCCGGCCACCGCCTCGCGCGAACATGAGCACTGCGCGTGGATGGCTTGCATCGGGAATACGCGCACGCCGCGCTCATGAAACAGCCGGAACAACAATCGCTCTCCCGACAGATCGGGATCGATCAGTTCGACATCCTCGATTGTGCCGAACAGCGCACGGCTCTCCGCCCAGGCATCATCCTCGGGCAGGTCGTGTACGATAGCGCCTTCCGGCACATCCCCGGGATGCAGATCGGGTTGACGCGCCCGCTCCGGCGCCTTCGGCAGAAACTGCATCAGCATGCCGCCGCCACGCCAGCGGTGCTTTGGGCCGCTGCCGTCGCCGCGAAACTCCTCGCCGACCGCGAGCCGTACCCGCGTCGGAATCTGCTCGGACCGTAGGAAATACTCATGCGCGGCGTCTTCCAGATTGCCGCCCTCCAGCGCCACAAGCCCTTGATAGCGGCTCATGTCGGCGCCCTGATCGATGGTCATGGCAAGATGGCCGTGGCCGAGCAGCGCAGCCGAGTCCTGACCTGCCTCAAGCTTGCTGGCATCGAACCGGGCATAAGCACGAAGGCGATCGGGCGCCTGAAAATCGACAACGATCAGCGACACCGGACCGTCGGTCTGGGTTTGCAGAATGAAGCGGCCCTCAAACTTGAGCGTCGAGCCGAGCAGCGTCGTGAGCACGATGGCCTCGCCGAGCAGCTTGCCCACAGGAGCCGGATAATCGTGCCTGGTCAGAACACTGTCGAGCGCCGGACCCATTTTCGTCAGCCGGCCGCGCACATCGAGCGCGCTGACCTCGAAAGGCAACACCGCATCGTCTACCGGCGTAGGGGAAGGGGCACGAATTTGGCTTTCGAGAGTCATATCCAGCGCATTCTTGTCAGGAGAAACCGAATTGCCGCAGTGGAAAGCTCAAACCGGGTCCGGTCTGATTTTCGGCCCCAAGGCAATGGCAGGTCAAGCAGGGTGTCCGCACAATATAGGATGCCTCGTTCCACAAAAAAGGGAGCGGAGCGGGAACAAGAACTTCCGGAAAACGCGCGCCGTGACGCGATCAGATCACCAACCCGGCAAGCGCCCTAGCCTATCGCGTGCAGGCACCAGGCCAGAATGCCCTTCTGCGCGTGCAGGCGATTTTCCGCCTCGTCGAACACCACCGACTGCGGACCGTCGATCACCTCGTCGGTGACTTCGTCACCACGATGTGCCGGCAGGCAGTGCATGAAGATGGCGCCGGGATTGGCCAACGACATCAACTTGCCGTTGACCTGATAGGGCTTCAGCAGATTGTGACGATGCTCGCCGTCCTTGTCGCCCATCGACACCCAGGTATCGGTGACGATGCAATCGGCGCCGCGCACCATGTCCTCGGGGTTGTTACCGAGCAGGACCGGAGCGCCCGTGCTCTTGATCCAGTCCTTCAAGAGCTTGTTCGGCGCAAGCTCCGGCGGAGTCGCGACCCGCAGGTTGAAACCGAACCGTTCGGCGGCATGCGCCCACGATGCCAGCACGTTGTTATCGTCGCCGGTCCAGGCCACCGTGCGGCCCTTGATCGGGCCGAGATGCTCTTCGAAGGTCATCACGTCCGCCATCACCTGACAGGGATGCGAGCGGCGGGTCAGGCCATTGATCACAGGCACGGTCGCGTGCGCCGCAAGCTCGGTCAGCGCCTCATGATTGAGTATCCGGATCATGATGGCGTCGACAAAACGCGACAATACTCGCGCGGTATCGGCAATGGTTTCGCCGCGCCCGAGCTGCATTTCCGCGCCCGTCAGCATAATGGCTTCGCCGCCGAGCTGCCGCATGCCGACATCGAACGACACGCGGGTGCGCGTCGACGGCTTGTCGAAAATCATCGCCAGCGTCTTGCCGTCGAGCGGTTTGCTGGATGTATCGCCAGCCTTGCGCTTGTTCTTCATCGCCACGCTGGCGTCGAGGATCGCGCGCAACTCCCTGGTCGGCACGTCGAACAGATCGAGAAAATGTCGCGGGGACTTGCTCATCACACAGCCTCGCGCCGCGCCGAGGTCCGGGTGAGTTTCGCGCAAACCCGCTCGATGCGCGACACTGCTTCGTCGATGTCCGCCTCAGTGACGATCAGCGGCGGCAGCAATCGCACGACGTTTTCACCGGCACCGACGGTCAACAGCTTCTCAGCGCGCAGCGCGCCGACAAGGTCGCCGGCCGGGACCACGGCCTTGAGGCCAATCAGGAGCCCATCACCGCGCACCTCATCAACGACATCGGGATAACGGTCGACGATCGACGCGAGCTTTTGCTTCAGCACCAGCGACGAGCGCTGCACGTTCTCAAAGAATTTCGGCGCAAGCATCACATCGAGCACGGCGTTGGCCGCAGCAGCGGCGAGCAGATTGCCGCCGAACGTCGATCCATGGGTGCCCGGCGTCATGCCGGCTGCGGCTGCCACCGTCGCAAGACACGCGCCCATCGGGAAACCGCCGCCGAGCGCTTTCGCCAGCGCCATGATGTCGGGCTCAACGCCGGTCTTCTCGTAGGCGAACAGCGTGCCAATGCGGCCCATGCCGGTCTGCACTTCGTCGAACACCAGAGCGAGTTTGTTGTCGTCGCAAAGCTGCCGCAGCGCGCGGAAGAATGCAGGATCGGCGGCACGCACGCCACCCTCGCCCTGCCATGGCTCGATGATGATACCGGCAGTCTCGGGGCCGATGGCTTTCTTGACAGCCTCCAGATCGCCGAGCGGCACCTGATCGAAACCCTCGACCCGCGGACCAAAGCCTTCGAGATATTTCTGCTGACCACCGGCGGCGAGGGTTGCAAGCGTCCGGCCATGGAACGCGCCTTCAAACGTAATGAGCCGGTAGCGTTCCGGCCTGCCGTTCACCGCCTGAAACTTGCGCGCCATCTTGATGGCGGCTTCCATCGCTTCCGCGCCGGAATTGCAGAAGAAAGCCACGTCGGCGAAGCTCGCATCGCACAGCCTTGTCGCCAGCCGCTCGCCTTCCGGAATCGTGAAAAGATTCGAGACATGCCACAGCTTCGCAGCCTGCTCCTGAATAGCTGCAACCAGATGCGGATGAGCATGGCCCAACGCATTCACCGCCACGCCGCTGGTGAAATCGAGATAGCGGTCGCCGTTGGTCGCGATCAGCCACGGACCCTCACCGCGCTCGAAAGCGACATCGGCGCGGGCGAAAACCGGCAACATGTGAGAGTCGAGATGTGGCTTGGCAGCGTGGCTCATGGTGACCTGATCGATGGTAGGGGCGACCGCGTCAGCGTTTGTTGCTGAGTTGCCTGCCCCGGAAACGAAACGTGCCGCCCGAAAAGGCGGCACGTGGCGGTTATTCTATTGGCGGGTTGTGTGGTGTCAATCCACGCGCGCCCTTTCAGGGCCTGACCGAACGGCCGTTTGCCGCTGCGATAAGCGCATAATTCGGCATTTTCCGACCTGTTCCGGCATCCCCGCGCCCCGCTGAAGCGCAAAAACGTCGTTTGCGGACGTCGCACAAAGATCGAATTTATTTGCTTTTTAGCCGGAACATGTGGACGCGCTGCGCCCGACTCTTGCGCGTGAGTCACGGCATATTGTAGCATTCTTGACGTTGGGTACGACATCTCGTGCGGTAGTTCTGATCCTCGCTTGTTTTCAGTACGGCGTAAACGCCCGGTCGCTTTTCATGCAACCGGCGAGGGCTAAGGGATTCTGCCGACAGGGATTTTGGACGATTTGCAATCGCGACGCCGCGTCAAAAATGGCCGGCGCGATACCAAAAGGAAGAGTGCGATGACGGTGATGAGCTGGACCGACGATCGCGTTGAACAGTTGAAGAAGCTTTGGGAAGCCGGACTTTCGGCGAGCCAGATCGCTGCTGAACTCGGAAACATCACCCGTAACGCGGTGATCGGCAAGGTGCACCGGCTCGGTCTGTCCGGCCGCGCCAAGAGCCCGTCATCGGCGGCACCACGGCAGCGCAAGGCAGCGCGGCCCGCGCAGCATATGATGCGGATCAATCGTCCGGTGTCGCGCGGCAATACGGCGCTCGCCCACGCCTTCGATGTCGAGGTTGAAGCCGATCCGATCGCTTACGACAACGTGGTGCCGATGAGCCAGCGGTTGAGCCTGCTGGAACTCAACGAAAGCACCTGCCACTGGCCGGTCGGCGATCCGGGCAGCGCGGACTTCTTTTTCTGCGGCGGCAAGGCACTTAACAGTCTGCCTTACTGCGCGCATCACTCGCGCGTCGCCTATCAACCGGCCAGCGACCGGCGCCGCACCTCGCGGCCGACCAAGTAACTGAAAGGCTCAATGTCGCGAGCCACATAGGATACGAAAAAGCCTCATCGAACCGATGAGGCTTTTTTGTTGCGAAGTGGCGGCAAACTTCGCTGCAAAAGGCAGCTTTGTGACGGTACGGCAAAACTGCGGCCGCAACCGCAAGATGGCTATTCCTTCGAAGAAGCCTTCTCGCCGGCGGATGTTTTCGTCGATGGGAAGTACGCCGTAAAGGTCGCGCCCTGACCGGGCACGCTCTCGATCGCCAATCGTCCGCGATGGCGATTGAGAATGTGCTTGACCAGCGACAGACCCAAACCCGTGCCGCCCTGCGCACGGCTGTCGCCGACATCGACGCGATAGAACCGTTCGGTGAGGCGCGGCAGATGCTCGGGCGCAATGCCGGGACCGAAGTCGCGCACCGCGAGCCGGACCTCGCCGCCGCTTTCGCCATCCGCGGGTGCGGCGAGCGTTACCACCACGCGCCCACCGGACGCGCCGTATTTAAGACCGTTCTCGATGAGGTTTTCGAGCAGCCGCAACAATTCCTCGGTGTCGCCAGCAACAGCAACCGGTTCCTCCGGCAGAACAAGCTCGATGGCGACCTGCCGCTCGCTGGCTAGCGGCTCCAGTCCATCGACCACCTGACGGACCAGCGGCACGACATCGACCATTTTCTCGGGTCGAACATGCGCGCTCAGTTCGACGCGCGACAGCGACAACAGATCGTCGATCAGCCGGGCCATGCGGGTGGCCTGCGTATGCATGATGCCGAGAAATCGCTCGCGGGCTTTCGGGTCTTCGCGCGCCGGTCCTTGCAGCGTGTCAATGAACCCTGACAGCGCCGCCAGCGGCGTGCGCAACTCGTGGCTGGCATTGGCGACGAAATCCGCGCGCATTTCCTCGACACGGCGCAGCGGCGTCTGATCCTGGAATGTCATCAGGATGCAATACTCGCTGCCGCCGAACGCGGTCGGCAGCGACAAAGGCGTCACGATCAATTCCATCCAGCGGTCGACGGGAACGCGATCGACATAACTGGCGCGCTGCGGCTGGCGCGTGGCGATGGCCTCGCGGAGTGCGGCAATGATCTCGGGCGAGCGCAACGCGAACAGCGCCAGTTCGTTCTTGCGCAACGCGGGCGCCAGTTGTCCGGCGGCGGTATTGAAATGCAGCACACGCCCGGCGCGATCGAGCAACACCGCCGCATCCGGCATCCCGCCGACCAGCGCATGCACCACCGGCGTTTCCGCCGGCCGCGCCCCGATCATGTCTTCGGTGGTTGGAACGGATTGATGCAGATGCCACGGCACCAGCGCTGCACCCGCGATCACCAGAAAAATCAATCCGGCTTGCGGCAATGTCAGGCCGCCGAAAACCACCGAGGCCGCAAGGCCCAGCACGGTCGCAATCAGGATGATCGCCGACCGCCGCAGCCGATCCGGCCACGGCGCAAAACCCGAATTCGGTGATGTGATCGTCATGCGCAGTACCTGTTTCGCGCGAGCTGACGCCAGCACATGTTACGAGACCGGAGATCCCGTTCCGCGAGGAGCCGGTGTGGGCTTCGCCGCCTCGTCGAGCCTGCGTAGTGCGGCTGCAACTCGCTTCGCCCGAAGACCGACAATAAGCTCCCGAAGCGAGAGCAAGATGACAGAAATAATGAACGGCACCAGATAATAAAGCACCCGGAACAGCAGCATGCCGGCCAGCAGATCCTCGCGGTCGAACTGA
>CALRLJ020000064.1:0-12528 GCA_943368635.1 Sediminibacterium ginsengisoli
GTGACCTACGATGACAACGGCCAGCCGGTGACCGGCTCGTTCAGGGATTACGCGCTGCCGCGCGCCGGTGACATCCCGTCGATGACGCTGGGCAATCACCCTTCGCCCGCAACATCGAATCCGCTCGGCACAAAGGGCTGCGGTGAAGCCGGATGTGCGGGAAGTCTCGCCTCCATCGTTAACGCTGTGCTTGATGCGCTGTCCGATGAAGGCGTGACGGAAATCGATATGCCGCTGACCTCTGAAAAAGTCTGGCGCGCGATTCAGGATGGGCGCAAGGCCAAGACAGCGTAAGAAATTACGCCGCCATCGTTTCGCGTGGCTGATAGATCGCGATATGCTGGCAATGCGCGACCGGCGTTGAGCCGTTGGCCACGATCAGGCCGTCGAGTTCGACAAACTTGTGGCCCTTGCGGTCGTAGTTGCCGGTAACCTTCGCACGCACGGTCAGTTCAGCTTCGACCGAAGCCGTCGCCAGATAGCGGATGGTGCTGCCGACATGAATCCACGGCCCGAGAACAGCGTTCTCCATTAGCGCCCAGTTCATGGTTCGCAACAGCATGCCGGTGTGGACGATCTTCTCGTTCGCATAGAGCGGGTCGGTTTCGCGGACGTCGCGCAGATATTCGGTCGAGCCCTGTGTACCGAGCGTAAACGAGGGAATGGCGAGCCACTTACCGGTTTGATAGGACGTCTCGCTGGCGGGCGCGGTCTTGCCGACAACGGCAACGCTCGGAAAATCGCCGAGCGAAATCTTCGGCGTATCGGACGGCATTGACGCCGTGCCGGATGCACACAGTTCACCACGGCTTTCGACCTTGATCGCCAGGCCGCCGTCGATTTCTTCGGCGGTCACCACGGCGGTTTCGCCGTCATAGACCGGCTTGAAGAACCGGCCGTCCATCAGCCCGCGCTCGAGGAACGCCCGGCCCCACTTCGCCACCGGCATGTGGGTCATGTAGGCGAACACATCGACGCCGGGGACCAGCCCGCCCTGAAATCCGAACCGGCGTGCGACCGAATCGTCGTGCATCTTGTTCTCGGAGTTCTTGGCCAGATTGTAGGCGTGGACGCTGTGGGGCTTGAGCACGGTCATTTTTCCTCGACTTTTCTGCGTTCAAAAATGATACGAAAAGCCGGTGCGAAGGCAAGCTGCGTCCATGCATGCCTCGCCCGACGGAGCTGCGTTCCACTCGCTATTATCCCCGGTCTGGGCTACCAGCATCCGCCTGACGAACATCTGCCAGAACTGATAGCCCCGATCCCATGACCCGCATTTATGTCGATGCCGATGCCTGCCCGGTGAAGGATGAGATTTACCGCGTCGCCGAGCGACACCGCCTGCCTGTGAGTGTCGTTGCGGGTAATTTCATCCGCGTGCCGAACGATCCGCTGATCGAACGGATTGCCGCAGGCAGCGGCATGGATGCCGCCGACGACTGGATTGCGGAACGCGCGCAAAAAGGCGATATCGTCGTTACATCCGACATCCCGCTCGCGGCCCGCTGCGTGAAGGCCGGTGCGGACGTGATCGCGCCAAACGGCAAGCCATTCTCGGAAGAGTCCATCGGCATGACGCTGGCGGTGCGCAACCTGATGACCGATCTGCGTTCCAGCGGCGAAGTCACCGGCGGACCGCGTTCGTTTTCACCGCGCGACCGCTCCGCGTTCCTGTCGGCGCTCGACCAGACCATTCGCCGCATCCAGCGCGCAAGAGACCAGAAGTAAGGTATTCCGACCACATGGCGCCTCCCCTGATCCAGTTAAAAGACATTGCGCTGACCTTCGGCGGCACGCCGCTGCTAGCAGGTGTCGAGCTTGCCGTGTCCTCAGGCGAGCGCGTCTGCCTGATCGGCCGCAACGGCTCCGGCAAATCGACCCTGCTGAAAATCGTCGCAGGACTGGTCGAGGCAGACAAAGGCAGCCGTTTCGTGCAGCCGGGCGCGACCATCCGGTATCTCCCGCAGGAGCCTGATTTTACCGGTTTCAGGACGACGCTCGCTTATGTCGAAGCCGGTCTCAATCCCGGCGACGATTCCTATCAGGCGCAATATCTGCTGGAGCAGCTGGGGCTGACCGGCACGGAAGATCCTGCCAATCTGTCCGGCGGCGAAGCCCGGCGCGCGGCGCTGGCGCGTGTGCTTGCGCCCTCACCCGACATCCTGCTGCTCGACGAACCCACCAACCATCTCGACCTCTCCACCATCGAATGGCTCGAAGGCGAACTAGCCAGCCGCCGCAGCGCGCTGGTCATCATCAGCCACGACAGACGCTTTCTCTCCACTCTCTCACGCACCACAGTATGGCTCGACCGCGGCCAGACCCGGCGCATCGAGAAGGGTTTCAGCGCATTCGAGGAATGGCGCGACGAAGTGCTGGCCGAAGAAGAGCGAGACCAGCACAAGCTGGACCGCAAGATCGTCGCCGAGGAACACTGGCTCCGCTACGGCGTCTCCGGCCGTCGCAAGCGCAATGTCAAGCGCCTCGGAAATTTGTTCGAACTGCGCGATCAGCGCCGCGATTATCGAGGTGCTGCCGGCAAGGCGAACCTCGCTGCAGCCGAAGCTGAAAGCTCCGGCAAGCTGGTGGTCGAGGCGAAGCACATCGGCAAATCCTACGGCGATCGTCCCATCGTCGATGACTTCTCCATTCGTGTCGCGCGCGGTGACCGCATCGGCATTATCGGCCCGAACGGCGCAGGCAAGACCACGCTGATCGGCCTGTTGACCGGCGGCGACACACCCGATACCGGCACGATCCGCCTCGGCGCCAATATCGAAATGGCGACACTCGACCAGCATCGCGAAAGCCTCGATCCGAAATCGACGTTGGCCGACGCCCTCACCGGTGGGCGTGGCGACAGCATCATGGTCAACGGCAAGCCGAAGCACGTGATCGGCTACATGAAGGACTTCCTGTTTCAGCAGGAGCAGGCCCGCACGCCACTGGAAGTCCTTTCCGGCGGCGAGCGTGGACGATTGATGCTGGCACGCGCGCTGGCCAAGCCATCCAACGTGCTGGTGCTGGACGAGCCGACCAACGACCTTGATCTCGAAACCCTCGACGTGCTGGAAGAGATGCTCGGCGATTATGACGGCACCGTTGTTCTCGTCAGCCATGATCGCGATTTTCTCGACCGCGTCGTGACATCGGTCATTGCACCGGAGGGCAACGGCAAGTGGACCGAATACGCCGGCGGCTATTCGGACATGCTGGCGCAGCGCGGCGAGGATCTGAAGCAGCGGGCAGCCAAGCCGGCTGATGTCATCGAAACGAAAGCCACGAAAAGTAACTCCTCTTCGTCATCCGCCAAGCGCCGCCTCAACTTCAACGAGAAACACGCGCTAGAAACCTTGCCGAAAACGATGGCGAAGCTTCAATCGGACATCGCCAAGCAGCAAAATCTGATGAGCGACCCCGAACTGTTCACGAAGGACCGCAAGAAATTCGACGCGGCTTCCGCGGCGATTGCCAAGGCGCAAACAGAGCTGGATGCCGCCGAGGAAAAATGGCTCGCACTGGAAATGCTGCGCGAGGAAATCGAAAGCGGGGTTTAACGCTTCAGGTAGTTCAGCGCGCCTCGCCCAGCCGCCGCACCGGTCGCGAAACACGCCTGCAACAGGTAGCCGCCGGTGGGAGCTTCCCAATCCAGCATTTCGCCCGCGACGAATACACCAGGCAACTTGCGCAACATAAGTTGCTCATCGAGCTCGCTAAATGAAATTCCCCCTGCAGTGGAAATCACTCGCTCAATCGGCGCAACACCGGTGAGGCGAACAGGCACAGCATCGATGAAGGCAGCGAACGTTTCAGGGCTCGCAGCCGAAAGATTCAAACCCGCAGCAATTGCGGCTTCCTGCAAAAGCCCGATAGTGACCGGCGAAAGTCCGGCGGCCTTTCGCAAGTAAGTCGACATCGACTGTTTCTGCCGCGGCTTACTCAGGCGCGCGATCAGCTCAGGCATTGCGAGATCGGGCCGCAGCGATACATGAACGATGGCTTCGCCCCGCTCGTACACTGCGTCGCGGATCGGCGCCGAAAGCGCATACACGGCTCCGCCCTCGATTCCGCTGCGAGTGATCGTCGCCTCGCCGCGCACGGTCTCACCATTGAGCGAGAGTGCAACACCCTTCAGCGGTTGACCTTCGAACCGGTCGCGGAACAGATCCGACCACGTAACGTGAAAGCCGCAATTGGCGGGACGCAGCGGTGCAAATCCGATGCCCTTTGCGCTCAAGGTACTGGTCCAATCTCCGTCCGCGCCGAGCTTCGGCCAACTCGCACCGCCAAGCGCAACCACGGTCGCGTCTGGCTTGGGGGACGTCAGGCTTTCGGCTGTCTCGAACCGCAATTCCCCGCTGCCGCTCCACCCTATCCAGCGATGACGAAGTGCGAAGCGCACACCAGACTGGTCGAGACGCCGCAACCACGCGCGCAGCAACGGTGACGCCTTGAAGGCCTGCGGAAACACTCGCCCGCTTGAGCCCACGAACGTCGGCTGGCCCAGACCCTCACTCCACACACGAAGCACATCGGGTGGAAATGCCTCAATGGCGGACCGCAGATTCGGCATCGCTTCGCGATAACGCTGGAGGAATTGATCCAGCGGTTCGCTATGGGTGAGATTGAGGCCGCCGCGTCCGGCCAGCAGAAACTTGCGTCCCACCGATGGCATACGCTCATAGACCGTGACGCGGGCACCGCCCGCCGCCAAAACTTCAGCCGCCATCAACCCCGCAGGACCGGCACCGATGACGGCGACATCCAAGTTGCTTAACCGCCCATCGGCGGCAGCTTGATGCCCGCGGCCTTTGCGGCCTGCTCGACATACTTGAAGGTCTGAAAGAACGCACCGCCGAGATCCCGTGCGGTCGACATATCGCCGATCTTCGCGAAATTCGCTGCGATAGCATCCGGCGTCCACTGATCTTGCGGCAAGTTGAGACCTTCGGTCTCGACGACCTTGATCACCGCGAACGAACCTGCGCCCGCCCCCATGATGGTCCGGGTCGGCGCATCCTCGCAAAGAAGATAAAGCACCGCAGGTGTGATTGCCTCGGGCTTCATCAGCGCGAGAATTTCCGGCCCGATCAGGCCTTCGGTCATGCGGGTTGCAGCCGTTGGCGAGATCGTGTTGACGCGGATGTTGGTCTTGCGCCCTTCCTCGGCGAGTACGTTCATCAGGCCGACCATTCCGGCCTTCGCGGCTGCGTAGTTCGCCTGTCCGAAGTTGCCGAACAGCCCCGACGAAGATGTGGTGACGACGATACGACCGTAGTTGCGCTCGCGCATGCCGTCCCAAACTGCACGACAGCAGTTAAACGTGCCGGTCAGATGCACCGCAATGACCTTGGCGAAATCGTCAGGCTCCATCTTGCCGAACGACTTGTCGCGCAGAATCCCCGCATTCGCGACCATGAGATCGACGCTACCCCACTTCATCGATGCGCGGGCAACCATCTCCTTGACCTGCTCAAAATTCGAAACATCCGCGCCATCGGCCATCGCCTCGCCGCCTGCCTTACGGATCTCCTCCACAACGGCTTCAGCCGGACTGACCGAGCCACCGCTACCGTCGCGCGCTGCGCCCATGTCGTTAACGACAACTCGCGCACCCAGCTTTGCGAGACCCAGCGCATGCGCGCGCCCGAGGCCTGCACCAGCACCGGTTACGACCGCGACGCGTCCATCGAATCTGATTGCCATGTTCGTCCCTTACTTTATGCGAAGAAATGCATTCCGAGCCAGTCCGCGACCAGCGCAGGCTTGGGCTCATCCTCGATCTCAAGCGTGGTTGCGGTCCGTGCCAGCAATTCCTTTGGCGACTTCATGGTCACCTCGGCCAACACGAAGCGCGCGCGCACGCGCTTGCCGGCGCGAACCGGCGTCAAAAACCTGATCTTGTCGAAGCCGTAGTTGATCGACATCGCCGCACCGTCCAGCGTCGGCATCGTCGCATAGGCCAGCTTGGGCAAAACCGACAACGACAGAAAGCCGTGCGCAATGGTCCCGCCGAATGGCGTTTCGCGTTTCGCGCGCTCCGGATCGATATGAATGAACTGGAAATCTTCCGTCGCGTCGGCAAAAGCGTTGATCTGCTTCTGATCGATCGTATGCCATTCCGAGACGCCAAGTTCCTGGCCCACGAGTTTTACAAAGTCCTCGCGGTTCATAGCAACGCCCATCGGCTGACTCCCGTTTCGAATTCGAACTGAGAGGCACATTCCACAGATCGGCGGTCCGGCCAAGTGAAATTTGCGGATAACGCGGCCCAACGAGCAAGCTGGTCCCTGCAGCGCATAATTCCAGGATGCTGTTTCAAACGACTTTGGAAGGAATACGCCGGAGAAACAGCCGAGATGCTACCGCGCAGCGCCCTGTCCCGTTTGCAGCTCCGGAAAGTCCTCTTCCCGGAATTCCTGGCCGCGCAGCGAATCCTTACGATCGTTGTCATGTTCGAGACGGCGAAGCTGCACGCGGCGGATCTTGCCGGAAATGGTCTTCGGCAATTCGGTCACCAGTTCGATGCGGCGGATACGCTTGAACGGAGCGAGCCGGGAATGAACATATTTGAAGATCGACAGCGCGGTGTCGCGCGTCATCGCAGTACCCGGCACCAGCGATACATACGCCTTCGGAAGCGCAAGACGAATTGGGTCCGGCGTCGGCACCACCGCCGCCTCGGCGACAAGTTCATGCTCCAGCAACACGCTTTCAAGCTCGAACGGGCTGATGCGATAGTCGGATGACTTGAACACGTCGTCGGAACGGCCGACGAAGGTCAGATAACCATCGTCATCGAGAAACACCACGTCACCGGTCTGATAGACCTCGCCGTCGGCCCCCTTCGGTTTGCCATCGTCGCCTTGATAGCCGAGCATCAATCCAGCCGGGCGATCCGCGCCGAGCACCAGGCGCACCTCACCCTCCTTGGAAGGATTGCCGTCGGCGTCGGCTACCGCGACCTTGTATCCCGGCATCGGACGCCCCATCGATCCGATCTTCACCAGCTGACCCGGTGAGTTGCCCGCCAGCGCTGTGGTTTCGGTCTGGCCGTAGCCGTCGCGGATTGTCAGACCCCACGCAGCCTTGACCTGATCGATCACTTCCGGATTCAGTGGCTCACCCGCGCCGCAGACTTCGCGCACCGAGACCTTGTAATCCGCCAGCCGTTCCTGAATGAACAGCCGCCAGACGGTCGGCGGCGCGCACAGTGTCGTCACGCCGCAACGCGCGACCGTGGCAAGCAAGCCCTTCGCGTCGAAACGCGGCTGGTTGACAATGAAGATGGTCGCACCGGCATTCCATGGCGAAAAGAAACAACTCCACGCATGCTTGGCCCAGCCCGGCGAGGAAATATTGAGATGAATGTCGCCCGGCTGAAGGCCAAGCCAGTACATCGTGGACAACGACCCGACCGGATAACTGCTGTGGCTATGGAGCACGAGCTTCGGCTTCGCCGTGGTGCCTGACGTGAAATACAGCAGCATCGGATCGTTTGCGTTGGTCACACCATCCGGTGTGAACGTGCCCGGATAGTTCGCCGCATCCTCGAAACGCCGCCAGCCCTTGTTCTCGGATGTCGCCGCAACGACAATGCGCGTAAAGCCTTCGCCGCCGAGGCCTTCGAATTTTGCCACCTGATCCTGGGTCGCAATCACGACCTTCGCCTTGCCGCGATCGAGCCGGTCGCGCAATTCGTCTGCGGTCAGCAGCGTGGTCGCCGGGATCACGATGACGCCGAGCTTCATCGCCGCCAGCATCGTCTCCCACAACGGCACCACATTGCCGAGCAGCATCAGCAAAGGATCGCCACGCTTCAAGCCCAGATCGCGCAGGAAGTTCGCTGTCTGGTTAGATCGGCGCGATAGCGCCGCGAACGATAATTTCGTCTCGGTGTTCGCAGCGGTATCGACTATCCAGAGCGCCGTGCGCTCGCCGCTTTCAGGGTTATTGGCCAGACCGGCATCGAACCAGTCGAGCGCCCAATTGAACTGCTTCTCGTCCGGCCAGCGGAACTCCGCGACGGCCTTGTCGTAATCGGTACGATGCTTGAGCAGGAAAGCGCGCGCGTCCTGGAATGTCGTCATCAAGGAACCCTATTTTGCCAGCCCGCGAACATGCCTGATGATGCCGGAAAAATCGACCCCACCGTGTCCCGCCTTCTCGAAGGCATCATAGATGCTTTCCGCGTGCGCCCCGAGCGGCGTCGCCGCGCCCGCAGCCTTCGCAGCTTCTTGTGAGAGGCGAAGATCCTTGAGCATCAACGCCGCAGCAAAGCCCGGCTTATATTCATTGTTGGCAGGCGAAGCCGGAACCGGACCCGGCACCGGACAATACGTGGTCAGCGACCAGCACTGGCCCGACGACGTCGACGCTACATCGAACAGCGCCTGATGCGACAGGCCGAGCTTCTCGCCGAGCGCGAAAGCTTCCGAAACACCGATCATCGAAATCCCGAGAATCATGTTGTTGCAGATCTTGGCGGCCTGCCCTGCGCCCGCCTCACCGCAATGCACGACTTTCTTGCCCATGTTTTCCAGAATTGGCTTTGCCGTCGCGAAGGATGCCGCCGTCCCGCCGCACATGAACGTCAGCGTCGCGCCCTTGGCGCCGCCCGTGCCGCCGGAGACCGGCGCATCGATCGAGGACAGATTGTGCTCAGTCGCATGAGCATGCGCCAGACGCGCGCTTTCCACATCGATCGTCGAACAATCGATCATCAACGTGTTCTTGCCGACCGATGGAATGATCTCTTTCCACACGGCCAGAACGTGCTTGCCCGCGGGAAGCATGGTGACGACGATGTCGGCGCCTTTCACCACGTCCACTGCGGTCGCAGCAATACCAACGCCGTCGGCTTTTGCCGCGTCCTTGGAGGCTTGCACGAGGTCAAAGCCCTGAACCTTGTGGCCTGCCTTGACGAGGTTGGCGGCCATTGGGCCGCCCATGTTGCCGAGACCGATGAACGCGATGTTTGCCATTTCCTGCCCTCGTTATCGTTGTTTCTGTGACGTCAGTCTGGAAAGATCAGTGTGTATCTGCCATTCGGCGCGAAATACTTTTCGACGATGTCAGGCGTGACATCCTCAATGCGCGATGGCGACCATTTCGGGTTGCGATCCTTGTCGATGATCGCGGCACGAACGCCCTCGACGAATTCGGCGCTCGTGAAAACCGCCAAGGCCGAATTGTACTCGCGAACGAGGCTTTCCCTGAGTGATTTGGAATTGCGCGCGCGACGAAGCAACTCCAGCGTCACCTTCAGCGCGGTCGGCGATTTTTCCGACAGCGCCTTCAGGGTTGCTATCGCGAATTCTGAGCTATCTTGCTTCAGCGCAGCCAGGATTGCTTCCATCGTATCATGGGCGAACGCCTGATCGATCTGTGCGCGATGTGCGGCAACCGGTGCTTGAGTGTCAGTCGCCACATACCGCGCCATGATCGCACGGACATCGTCGCCAGTCGCCCGTAAAGGCGCATTGGTCAGTGCATCACGGAGTGATGGCCAGTCACTCGATGCGATCAGAACATCCGCAGCGCCAACGTAGACAGCATCGGCACCGGTCATGGTCTGCCCCGTCAAGGCAAAGTAAGTCCCGATCTCGCCGGGCGCGCGCGACAACAGCCACGTGCCGCCGACATCGGGGAAGAAGCCGAGACCGACTTCAGGCATCGCCATCTTTGTCTTCTCGGTGACGACCCGGTGCGCGCCATGCGCGGACAACCCCACACCTCCGCCCATGACGAGACCATCCATGTAGGCGACATAAGGCTTCGGAAACTCGGGAATGCGCGCGTTCAGGATATACTCTTCACGCCAGAAGACAGGTCCGAGATCGCCGCCTGCTTTCGCGCTCTCATAGAGGCCGCGAATGTCACCACCGGCGCACAATCCGCGCTCGCCCGCGCCCTCGAGCAGAACCAGCGATACGCCAGGGTCCGCTTCGAACTCATCGAGCGCCACGACAATCTCACGCGTCATCTCGAGCGTCAGCGCATTGATGGCTTTGGGCCGGTTCAACCGGAGGATTCCAGCCGCACCCTCGCGGCAGGCAATCAGGTCTTTCTCCGGCGTCTCCGCCATCGCGGAATGCGCGCTCACCGCGCGCCCTCGATCAGCTTTCGCGCCACGATCACGCGCATGATTTCGTTGGTACCTTCGAGGATTTGATGCACGCGCAGATCCCTGACGATTTTCTCGATGCCGTATTCGGACAAATAGCCGTATCCGCCATGCAACTGAAGCGCCTGATTGGCAATCTCAAAGCCAGCATCGGTCCCGAACCGCTTGGCCATCGCACAAAGCATCGTTGCATCGGGATCCTTGCGGTCGAGCGATGCAGCGGCACGCCACAGGAATGTGCGCGCAGCTTCCAGTTCGATCGCCATATCGGCGAGGCGAAACTGCAGTGCCTGGAATTCGTCGAGCCGCTGACCGAAAGCTCTGCGCTCCTTCATGTATGCGAGCGATTTGTCGAGCGCCGACTGCGCGCCGCCAAGCGAGCATGCCGCGATGTTGAGGCGTCCGCCGTCAAGACCGGCCATCGCGACCTTGAAGCCGATCCCCTCATCGCCAATGCGATTGGCAACGGGAACACGCACATTCTCGAAGATCACCGCGCGGGTCGGCTGGGCATTCCATCCCATCTTGCGTTCGTTGGCGCCGAACGACAGACCCGGCGTCCCGCCCTCGACCACCAGCGTCGAGATGCCTCCCGCACCGCTGCCGCCGGTCCGCGCCATCACAACGTAGATGTCGCTCGCTCCCGCACCGGAGATGAACTGCTTCTGACCATTAAGAATGTAATGATCGCCGTCACGCACCGCACGAGTACCAAGTGCTGCGGCATCCGAACCGGCACCCGGCTCGGTGAGAGCATAGCTCGCCAGCAATTCCATCGTGCAAAGGCGCGGCAGCCATTTCTGGCGCTGCGCGTCCGAGCCGAAATTGTCGATCATCCACGAAGCCATGTTATGGATCGAGATGAACGCCGAAACCGTCGGGCACCCCGTCGCCAGCGCCTCGAAAATCAACGCGGCATCGAACCGCGTCAACGCCGAACCGCCGACATCCTCGCGGATGTAAATCCCGCCGATGCCGAGCGCCGCTGCTTCACGCATCACATCGACGGGGAAGAACTTTTCCTCGTCCCATTTCACCGCAAACGGCGCGATTTTCTCGGCAGCGAATTCGCGCGCCATGTCGCGAACCGCGATTTGATCCTCGGTCAGTGCGAATTGCATGGCGTGGCCCGTCTCTACTTACTTTGGAACGCGAACTGAGTCCCTTCCTTGACGCCTGACGGCCAACGCGACGTCACCGTCTTGGTCTTCGTGTAGAAACGCACCGAGTCAGGGCCGTACTGATTAAGATCGCCGAAGCCGGAGCGCTTCCAACCGCCGAAGGTATAGTAAGCCACAGGCACCGGGATCGGCACATTGATGCCGACCATGCCGACATTAACGCGCGCGGTAAATTCGCGCGCTGCGTCGCCGTCGCGCGTGAAAATCGCGACACCGTTGCCGTATTCGTGCTCGGACGGCAGCGCCACCGCTTCCTCGAAATCCTTCGCGCGCACCACCGACAGCACGGGACCGAATATCTCTTCCTTGTAGATGCGCATGTCCTTGGTAACGTTGTCGAACAGGCAGCCGCCCATGTAGAAGCCGTTCTCGTAGCCCTGCATCTTGAAGCCGCGGCCATCGACGGCAAGCGTCGCGCCTTCCTTCACGCCGATATCGACGTAGTTCTTCACGCGCTCGAGCGCGGCCCGGGTAACAAGCGGACCGAAGTCCGCGGACTCATCGGTGGACGGCCCGATCTTGAGGCTTTCCACGCGCGGAATGAGCTTTTCCATCAATCGGTCGGCAGTGGTTTTGCCAACCGGAACAGCAACCGAAATGGCCATGCAGCGCTCGCCGGCCGCGCCATAGCCCGCTCCGATCAGGGCGTCCACCGACTGATCAAGATCAGCATCGGGCATGATGATCATATGGTTCTTCGCGCCACCGAAGCATTGGGCGCGCTTTCCGGTTTCAGCCGCGCGCGAGTAGATATACTGAGCGATATCGGAGGAACCGACAAAGCCGACGGCCGAAATATCGCGATCGTCGAGAATCGCATCGACCGCTTCCTTGTCGCCATTGACCACGTTGAGGATGCCGGGTGGCAGACCAGCCTCAAGCATCAACTCCGCAAGCCGCATCGGCACGCCGGGATCGCGCTCGGACGGCTTGAGAATGAACGCGTTGCCACAGGCGATAGCCGGTGCAAACTTCCACATGGGAATCATCGCCGGGAAGTTAAACGGTGTAATGCCGGCCACGACACCGAGCGGCTGGCGCATCGAATAGCTGTCGATGCCGGGACCAGCCCCCTCGGTATATCCCCCCTTCATCAGTTCAGGGATACCGATCGCATATTCCACGACTTCGACGCCGCGGAAGATATCGCCCTTGGCATCCGGAATCGTTTTGCCGTGCTCGCGCGCCAGCAACTCGGCCAGCGAGTCGTTTTCCTTTGCC
>CALRLJ020000065.1:0-12354 GCA_943368635.1 Sediminibacterium ginsengisoli
GCCGTGCTGTCGAACTATTTCGATGGGCTTTTCCGAGGCGACGTATCGATGTTATCGAACGTTTTTCATCCTGAGGCTCGCTATTCGTGTGCGACCGAAGGAGCATTGACTTGCCTCGGTATGGATCAATACCTTCCGATGGTGAAGCAGCGTGCGTCTCCGGCGAGTAGAAACGAGCCGAGATCAGACCGCATCATTTCGATTGAGTTTGCTGGACCGGTGACCGCTTTCGTTCGTGCGGAGTGCGCCATCGGTCCAAAATACTTTACGGATTTTCTGTCTTTCGTGCTGCTCGATGGCCGTTGGCAGATTATCGCGAAGGTCTTCCACTTCGATCTCCGCAAATAACACTGCGCAATAACTCGGGAAATCTCCGATGCCCTATGTCAATATCAAGATCACGCGCGAGGGCGCGACCCCGCAGCAGAAAGCTGCCCTGATAAAGGGCGTGACCGATCTCCTCGTGAGCGTTCTGGACAAGAGTCCGGCGACGACCTTCGTGGTCATCGACGAGGTTGCGATGGAAGATTGGGGGATCGGTGGATTGCCCGTCGAGGATTATCGGCTTCAGCAACGTGTTTCCGTTTCCAGATAGGATTGCGCATGGCCATCGAGACGGAACTGACGAAGAAGCTGGGAATCTCCGCGCCGGTGCTGCTCGCGCCGATGGCCGGTGTAAGTGGCGGCAAACTCGCTGCTGCGGTTACCAACGCCGGAGGGCTTGGCTTCATCGGCGGCGGTTACTGCGATCCGGACTGGATCGCGAAGGAGATGAAGGAGGCCGGCAATACACAGGTCGGCGTGGGGTTCATCACCTGGGCGCTGGAGCGAAATCCGGACGTTCTGAACAGGGTGATTGATCAGCAGCCGAAGGCGATCTTTCTGTCATTCGGCGAGATTGGAAGTTTCGCCGCGCCGGTGAAGCGCGCCAACCTGCCGCTGATCGCGCAGGTGCAGTCGGTCGAGCAGGCGCGCCGCGCCGCCGGTGAGGGCGCCGATGTGATCGTTGCGCAGGGAACGGAGGCCGGCGGCCACGGCAGCATGCGCGCGACCATGCCGCTGGTTCCGGCAGTGGTCGATACGGTCGGCGAGATTCCCGTCGTTGCGGCTGGCGGGATCGCGGACGGCCGAGGTCTTGCGGCAGCGTTGATGCTGGGTGCGGCGGGCGTGCTTTGCGGTACGGCCTTTGTGGTCGCCGATGAATCGCTGGCGCATCCCAATATCAAGAAGGACGCGGTCGCGGGCATCGGCGACGCCACCACCCGAGGCTCGTTGTTCGATGTCGCGCGCGGGATCGATTGGCCCGAGCAATGGACGATCCGCACGCTGACTAACGATTTCACGCGGCGATGGGCCAACGATCTCGATGGGCTTGGCCGCAACTTGGTGCAGGAGCAGGCGCGGTACGCCAATGCGCGCGATGCTGGTGATACCAGTATTTCCGCAGTCATCGTCGGTGAGGGGATCGATCTGGTGCGGGCGCAACAGCCTGCCGACGCAATCATGAATGCGATGATAGCGCAGGCAGAAGATTTGTTGCGGCGCAGCCCTGCTTTCTCGACGTCAGGCCGATAGCGCGGATTAGGCCACCAGCACGGCATCCGCGCCGGTGGTCGCAGCGGCGGCATCCATGATCGTGCGTTCGAACGCGCCCGACTGCACCGTGACATTTTCTGCGAAGAAGCGCGCCAGCGTGACGTAGCGCTGCACGTCGTTCTGATGCGCCTCGTCGGTGCGCGCGGCGAGCGCCTCCTTCGCCAGCGAGCAGCCGCCAAGCGTGGTCGAGAACAGTCGCAAGTAAGATGTCGCACCGGCCAGCGCTTCGGCAGGCGAGGTCGCGATCTTTTCCAGCAGCCACTTGCTGCTGCGCTCGACGGAGTCGACTGCATCGCGCAGCTTCGCGCCGGTGGTGCCGAAGGCCGGATCGTTAGAGGCTTCGACCTGCGAAACGATGTCTTTCAGTTCGCCAAGCAAATCCCACACGGCTTCGCCGCCGGACATCTGCAGCTTGCGCATCAACAGATCGTTGGCCTGCACGCCATTGGTGCCTTCATAGATGGTGAGGATGCGTGCATCGCGAACGTATTGCGCAGCACCAGTTTCCTCCATGAATCCCATGCCGCCATGCACCTGCACACCGATGGCCGCAACCTCGTTGCCGATGTCGGTGGAGAACGCCTTCGCCATCGGCGTCAGCAAGGCGCCGCGCGCCGCAGCCTTCGCCTTCACCTTCGGATCGGTGGCGCGATGCGACACGTCGATCGCAACCGCAGTCGCATAGCAGATGGTGCGGGCAGCTGCCGTCATGCCGCGCATCAGCATCAGGTTACGCTTGACGTCCGGATACATGATGATCGGGTCGGAGCTGTCGCTCTTGCTGCCCGGCGCCTTGCCTTGCTTGCGCTCCTGCGCATAGGCCAGCGCGCGCTGATAGGCGCGGTCGGCGATGCCGACGCCCTGAAGACCGACGCCGAGGCGCGCCTGATTCATCATGGTGAACATCGCGGCCATGCCGCCGTTTTCCTTGCCGACCAGATACGCAATCGTGCCGCCCTTGTCGCCCATGGTCATGGTGCAGGTCGGCGAAGCATGGATGCCGAGCTTGTGCTCGATGCCGCTGGCGTAAATGTCGTTGCGTGCGCCGAGCGAGCCATCGGCGTTGACGAGATATTTCGGCGCGAGAAACAGCGTGATGCCTTTCGAGCCTGTCGGCGCGCCGGGCAGGCGGGCCAGAATGAAATGAACGATGTTGTCGCTCATGTCGTGGTCGCCAT
Source organism: Sediminibacterium ginsengisoli (assembly GCA_943368635.1). GTDB lineage: Bacteria > Pseudomonadota > Alphaproteobacteria > Rhizobiales > Xanthobacteraceae > Afipia. The sequence continues at coordinate 2,775 of CALRLJ020000065.1, forward strand.
AGGTGATGAAGATCTTGGTGCCGAACAGGCGATAGCTGTCGTCGGGCTGCTTTTCCGCGCGCGTGCGCAGCGCACCGACATCGGTGCCGGCCTGCGGTTCGGTGAGCTGCATGGTGCCGGGCCATTCGCCGGTGATCAGTTTTTCGAGATAGATCTTTTTCAGCTCCTCGCTGCCGTGGGCATCGAGCGCGTCGATCGCGCTCAACGTCAGCAGCGGACAGAGACCGAATGCGAGGTTCGAGGCGCTCCAGATTTCATTGACAGCGGAATGCACGGCAAGCGGCAGACCTTGACCGCCGAAATCTTCCGAGCCGGACACCGCGTTCCAGCCGCCGTCGCACCAGCGCTTGTAGGCATCGGGCCAGCCCGGCGCGGTGATGACACCCTTGTCGGTGAGCTTGATACCGGCGCGATCGCCAGCCTGATTCAGCGGCTCGAGTACGTCGGTAGCGAACTTGCCGGCTTCCTCGATCACCGACGCGGAGAACTCCGGATCGTAGCCATTATAATGTCCAGCCTCCACGGCGGCCAAAAGGCCAGCACCATGATTGAGGGAGAGGAGAATGTCGTTGATCGGCGCGCGATAGGTCATGGCATGATCTCACTGTTCAGGCAGGGCCTCGGGCGGTGCTCTCCTCGCGGTACGGCGATTTGGCCGGGCAGGAAGGCGCGCGCAAGTCTTGTTCTCATAAGCCGTTGTTCGGTGGCCTGTTTTTCCTCGCGCCGGCAGGTCTTGTCCAGTCCGCCTGACGCACCTTGTCTTCCCATGAAAACGGTCGGCTCTCAACCGCAGCGGAGGCTCGTTTCAGCCATGCCGCGCGGGCTGGGGGCCGCCCGGAATGCGGCAACTTGCCCTGAATTGCCGTGGCTTTCCCCGCCTGCCGGATGGAAAGGGATGCTGGCCAACCACCGGAATTGGCGCGAATTTTCCCTTTCTGACAGCATTTTCCTGCCTAAAAGCGGGTTTCCACTTTGTCGGAAAATGCTCTAAGACCTGCGCTGCCACGGTGAATCGGTGCGGCTCACGGCTTCCGTAAGGGAAATCGGCCCGCCACCTTCCGACAACGAACGGCGCGAAGCGGCTCAGGTCCGATCCCGCCGCCAACCGTTCAGCGCTATTGGGGCGTCGCCAAGTGGTAAGGCAGGGGATTTTGATTCCCCCATGCGGAGGTTCGAATCCTCCCGCCCCAGCCAACCAGTCCGACTTTCAGAGAATATCCTTCTTAGGCTTCAGAAAAGCCCGCCCAATGGGGGCCTCTTTAATGTCGACGAGTCTCCAGGATACCAATTGTCGAACTTTTGCGGCGAAAACCCCCGACAGTCTCCGGCTATCTATTAGAAAATTCCCGTTTTTTGGAGACTCGCGTCAGAGATCGGAGAATAAAACCACTGCGCGAGGGCTGGCAGTCTACTTTAGCCGCCTTCGGCGGAAAGGTGTCCGTTTGTCAATCAGCCAACGGATTGGTTCGAACGACTGTGTTTTTCTTGTTTGAAAAATCTTTTCATCAATCCGATTGCGATGGTCATCTCATCGCAAATCTTTTGAACGTTGCTGTCTGCGACGATGTAATCTTTACGGTAATTGGCCTGTTCAAATTTAAACGCGCACGGCTTTCGAATCCCTTACGATGTCGGGACAGTAAAGCTTTTTCGAACTTACCTGGGGACTATGGACAGCGGCGAGACAATACGCCTCTTGGCAAGCATCACAGATGAAGGCGTGTTCGAACGCCTTGCGACTGCCGTTCTGCGCAAAGCCGATCCGCTTTATGCGCGTGTCAGCCATCCGGGGGTTAATGCCGAGGGCAAAACCGTAAAGTCACCAGTTGACGGCATTGCCTTTGTCCCTGGAGCAGTACCGCCTCATATGATCGTCATTCATCACACCATCACTATGGGCAAAGACCTTGATGGTAAGTGGTTGCACGATCCGACCCAAGTAAAAGTACGCGCGAAAGGCAAAAAACCGACCGAACCCGCAGGAGACGTCGTTAAGACTGCCGCCATAGTTGCGGATGAACGAACGAGGACCCCCGACCTCAGGGCGACACTGGTTCTTACAAGCAACCAAGATCCGGGTCAGGAAATCGTCAGGGATGTGCAGGCTGCCGGGGCCGCTGTAGGTTTGGCGATAGATATCTGGTCGCGCTCCCGGATCGCGGATTTCCTCGACAACGATCCCGACGGTCAGTGGCTCAGGCGTCAATATCTCGGGATAAAAGAGGAGCGGGTTTCTGAGAGCTTGCTACGTAAGCTGTCCGCGATGAGTCTCGAGGCGATGGCGCCGCCTGACGATCCGGCAGCGTGGGTCGAGCGAGAGCTTGATCGTGTTCTGGCTTCTGGTGATGACCAAAGGGCGATGTTCCTTATCGCGGACTCGGGTAGCGGAAAAAGTGTCGCTTGCTACAAGAGGCTGCGAAACAACCTCGATAATGGCGCTTTTTCGCTGGTCCTCAGTGACGGGGACGTTGCCGAATCGGCCACGCTCGACCAGGCGCTTGAGGCCACGTTACGGAGGCTTCATCCAGCCCTGGCTCCCGGTGCCGGTGGCGCTGCGCGCCAGCTTGGGACGGCTACGCGGCCTCTCCTGATTACGGTGGAAGATATCAATCGGTCAGGCCGTGGAGCGACATTGATCGAACGGATATCACGCTGGTCGGAAGGCAATGCGGCGGATGCAGATGGCTGGCAGATCATATGTCCTGTGTGGCCACAGATCCTGTCATCGTTATCGGAGGATGGCCGGAAACGGATAAATGCGAAGGCAGTCTTCGCTCGTCCGCTTTCGAAGGATGAAGGAGCGCTAGCCGTTCAACGGCGGCGATCATGTCAGGGCCGCGCAATCTCCGAATTCGACGCCGCCGCAATTTCCAAAGCGCTGGGTCACGATCCATTGCTGATTGCGCTTCACGACCCTGACAGCGCACCAACCGCCGACCAAACAATCGGACAGTTCATCGAATCATCGTTGCAACGCCTTTCGGCTACCAAGGAGGAGTATTCTCCAGCGGAGTATCGCAAAGCCCTGAGAAACGCTGCGAAAAGTATATTGCAGCGACGCCAGCTCGATCCGGAATGGCTCAGCCTTCTTGGCTGGCCTGAGGTAGTGGGTGATGTCGCAGCCCTTCGTCAGCTTGCGCAGCAAGGCGAGATAATCAGGGTAGCCGGAACATCGGCTGGTGAGAGACTAGCGTTCCGCCACGACCGGGTCCGGGAATGGCTGCTCGCGGACGGATTTGTAGATTTGCTGGCAGGTGGAAAGCCTGTGGATGATCTCGTCTCAGATCCGTTTTTTGCTGAAGTGATCGGCCTCGCCTTGGCGAGCGGCTTCGTTGCCAACGAAAATATCTCTGCTGTCGTCGAAGCAAACCCGCTCGCCGGTTTTTGCGCGTTGCGACACATGAATGCTCCATTGCAGACGCCGCAACAGGATGTCATCGATTCTGTAGTGAGGTGGCTTGATACAAATAGCTCCAACGAGCGAGCTCACAGGTATTTTCAATGGGAAGCCGCCAGAATGCTGGCGGAGTGCGAGGGGCAGTACGTTCGGCCAATCGTCGAAAAGCTTCGGGATCAGTCGTGGAACGCGCTACGGGCACGGTTTCGTAATGGCGACCTCATGGGCGGGATCGCATTGTGCAATCAAACTGAACTCGGAACCCGTGTGGCGGGGTTTGAGGAGTTTCTAGATCACGTCAAGACGCGCTACGGCAAACGCCTGATCAATTCGTTGAACGATTTTCTGAGCCGACCAGCATTGTCTGCGTGGGAACGCAGTGGGGGGCTGCGACTTGCTGGGCATCTTATTGCTCCGGAACTATCCGCAGCTGTGACGGCATGTTGGGAAGCGGACACTGATCGTGAAAATGGTCTGGTCGACTACCTTTGGGCTTTCGCTGAGTGCAGCAACGATGTTGCAGAAGCCGAAGTGTTATTAAAGCCGGTCTGTGATCTTTGGGCGACCCTGCCGGATAAGGCGGCAGAGGAGCATTCAGTTTCTCCACGCATTCAAGTCGCGGAGTATGGCGTCAGATGGGCGTTTCAGCGAAAGCCTCCAGAGTCCGCGATCCCGTATCTTATCGAGAGGGCAAAATCTGAAGATCTGAAATGGGCGATCACTATCCTTTTCGAGGGAATGGATCAGCCGGATGCGGTCGAGTTCATGGTACGCGAGCTTGCGCGGCGTGACGCAGAAATCGAAGGAACCGGAAAATTCTGGCCATTTTCTTCGCGTGCGGCTGATGACTTCAAACGCAGGCAAGATGAAACTGGTCGCCCGATGTCAGAGCGCTCGCGCGCGCGCCTTATGCCGCTGTGGCAAAGCGAAGCCGGGGACAAGCATCTTCGTAAGCATGCGTTGCGATTCTGGGCCTCAACAAAAAGCCAAGGTGATCTCGAAGCTCTCCAAAGCATCAACGAAAGCGATTCCCTTTTCGATCAAGTGCTTTGGCAGCGCGTTCGACGCGGAGACCTAACCGCTATACCAGCCTTACTGGAGAAACTGCGAGTAGATAGCAACGGATACTGGTGGCAGCTCGGTCGGGAATACTGGACCGATGAAATGACAGAAGCGCTTGATGCGGCCTTGGGCAGACGTGCAAAGCCAATCGTGTCGCCCGAAAAATCCGAGCCTAAGGGCGATTGGTTAGACTGGATTCTATCCGAGATGGTCATGAACCTTCCCGCTGGCCAGGCTGAGACTATTCTTCTTCGCCATTGGCCGAACTTGTGTGATTCTAACTACTTCGTGGCCGCTGCCTTGTTCGTCGCAACGCCGGCGCTGCTTGGTTCTGTAGCGGAAGCTGTGAAGGAAAGCGCTGAGCCGAAGGATTTGTTCAAGCATCTATCAATGAGAGCAGGCCGCACTCGTGGTATGAATGGACGGAGAACGGGATTCTACCAGGCCAAGCAGATCGAAGTGCTTCTTCCTTATCTCGATCACCTGAGCGATTCCGATATCCATTACCTATGGGATACATGCAACAAGCACGGATGGTACTCGTTGCGACGCCAGTACCTAGATGGGCGTCTTTCGCAAGAGTGGAGGAGCCGCGAACTTTCAGAAGCGAGCGCTGTTGCTTACCTCGACGACACGCTGAAACAAACGTTCCCCTGGATTGATCACTGGATTGACCGAGGCATCGAAAGCGGCTGGACCCGCGATGAAATCCTGAATCTCGTTGCGCGGTGGTCTGACAAAAAAAGGACGACGAAGGCCCTTGAGGTATTAGCCTCTGCGCTCGTCCATACCGGCGCAAGAGCAAATATCTCCCTCATGAACACGGCTGGCATCGAGCCATCGCATGAGGCTGAGGCTATTCGCACTGATATGACCTATGCGGTTAAACGCCGGACCTTGGTCTGAGGAGCGTCTTCCAGATCATTTGAGTGTGAGAATGCGCGTGCGGCCATTCCGTATGCGGTCGTCTTCCACATCACATCGAAGTACTGGTTGACGGCCTCAACGTCGTTCGCGCCCCCCGCCGTCACTATCGCGGGCTCCCTCATCGACACCTACACAGGCATCGCCACCGGCGGCGTCCTGCCGTTGCTCGGCGCGTAGCGGGCTGGGACGCTGGTAGCGGTTTTGGCCGCGTGGGTTCTGCGGCCTCGCAAAGCACCTTGATTCATCGAAGCTTTTTCTGATTAACGCTGAAAAGTCCCGTTTTCCAGAATTCGAACGCGTAAATCTAATTGCATGACGGCGCCGCGTGGTGTGAATCTACGCGGTGATGACTCCGACACCGAAAACCGTTTTAGAAATGATCTACGAGTGGTCGCTGACGCGTCCGCTCTGGCAGCGTGACGCACTGCGCCGTATCGTTGCGCGAGGCGCGCTGGGCGATGCGGATATCGACGAACTCGTCCTTCTCTGTAAAAAAGAAAGCGGTGACGACGCCGTTACGATTTCGAGCGTACCGCTTGAGAAGAAGGACTTACCGTCTAACCCTGGCGCTGCCGCTTCGCTATCGCTTACCTCCGTTTCTGACGTCCTTGGCGTCAATCAGCTGGCGGCGTCCCAAACGTTGGAATTCGAGCCTACCGGGCTGACCATCATTTACGGCGACAATGGTGCCGGAAAATCGGGTTATGCCCGATTGCTGAAGCGGGCCTGCCGCGCGCGTTATCCCGGCGAAATCATGCCGGATGCTTACGACCCCGCAGCGCCGAAACAAGCCAGCGCTTCCATCGTTTATGAGGCTGCCGGCGCGCAGAAGACGGTCGCATGGGCCGATGACGAAAAACCGCATGGCATCCTGTCCGCGGTGAGTGTGTTCGATCGCGAAAGCGGCGCAGTGCACGTGAAGAACAAGAATGAAGTCGCATTTCGTCCCTTTGGTCTGGATATTCCCGACGAACTGGCGAGCGCGTGCCAAGCGGTGAAGGCTGTTTTGCAGAAAGAGCAGACCGCTCTGGAAAAAAGCCGCGATGTGGCGTTTGAGAAGCCGGACTGGAAAAGCACCACTGCCGCAGGCAAGGCGCTGAACATCTTGACTGGTAAAACGAAGATCGCGGACCTACAGAAACTCGCAAAGACGAGCGAGGAAGAAAAAGCGCGCCATCGGACGCTCAACGAAGATTTGGCGCGCGACCCTTTGAAGGCCGCGCGGGAGCAATCGCTTTACGCTGATGAAATGCGCAAGCTGGCTGCGGCGCTGCAAGGCGTCGGGCGGGAGTTTTCAGACGCGGCGCTACAGGTCCTGCACTCACTGTCCGTTGATGCACGTGGCAAACGCGGAGCTGCGACCCACGCCGCGCAGAGCGCCTTCGGCAACCCCGTTCTTCCTGAGATTGGCGGAACGGCGTGGCGGGCTATGTGGCAGGCCGCGCAGCATTACGCGCAACACATCGGTCAGGTAGTTCCGCCCACGGATGAAAAAGCTGTCTGCCTGTATTGCCACCAGCCTCTGACCAAGGATGCGCGAGAGCGCATTTCCGGCTTTGACGCGTTCGTTAAGAACGATGTCGAGCGGCAGGCGGCGGAGGCTGAGCTTAAGTTTGATGAGGCCCGGAAACGGTTTGACAAGCTGCGCATTGCGACCACAGGTTACGCCGCTGCCCGCCGGAAGTTGGCGCTTGCCGAACCTACGCTTGCGCGCGAAGTCCTGCGCTGTCTGGCATCGGCGCGCTTGCGCTTTATCAAATGCACGGCGCAGCTCGATGAAAAGTCCGGCACTCTGACGCTTGCGCCTCTCGAGGCTGATGTGTCGGCGAAAGTGACTGGCGTTGAAGAGCGCGCGCGGAAGTATGCGGACGAATTGAAGCAGGCTGCCAGAATTGAGGGCCGACGCGCATTGGAGGCGGAACGCGACGAACTAGGCGACCGCATTTTGCTCGAAAAACTGATGCCGAAAGCCGAGGCCGAAGTAGCTCGCATTCGCAGTTTGCGACTGATCGAGAAGGCTTTGGGCGAGACCACAACCACAACCATTACGAAGCTCGGCAACGAAATTGCAGATTCCGTTATCACGCCAAAAATCCGTGATGAGTTTCAGCGCGAAATCATCAAGCTCGCCGCCGACCGCGTTCGTGTCGAAATCGTTCGTGCCGGAGGCAAGTTCGGGTCGCCGCAGTATCAGGTACGTCTATTCGCAAACCCGCACGCCCCGGTCCATGACGTTTTGAGCGAAGGCGAACAGACCTGCGTGGCGCTCGCCGCATTTCTTACGGAACTGGCAACCGCATCGCACAAATCGGCCCTAGTGTTCGACGACCCCGTTTCGTCGCTGGACCATTGGTGGCGCGAACAGGTTGCCAAGCGTCTCGCCGAAGAGGCCAAGGTCCGTCAGGTCATTATCTTCACCCATGATGCCGTGTTCCTGCAAGACGTGAAATACGCCGCAGAACAACTCGGTCTTCCGATGAAACTGACGACAGTCTCGCGGACAAGTGTCGGCGCAGGCACAGTGACTGACGGGCTGCCATGGCTTTCGGCGAGTATCGGCGACCGCGTGGACAAGCTTGAGAAGGAAGCCCGTGAAGCAAAGAAGCTTTACGATGCGGGTGACTTCGATAACTACCGTCACGCGGTGCACCGCATCTATAGCAGGCTGCGCAGCACGTGGGAACGAGCCATCGAAGATGTTGCCGTTCACGGCGTCATCCAGCGCCACCGCGATTACATCAACACCAAGAATTTCCGCAAAATGACGGCATTGGCGGAATCGGATGTGAATGTTTTCGACGTGGGCTACAAGCGCTGCTGCGATCAGATTGATGCGCATGATGGCGCTCGCGCGCGCAATCCTGCACCGTCGCCGCCGAATGAGGTTTTAGCGGACATACAGGCGGTCGCAGATTGGGCCAAAGCACTCCGCGATAAGCAGCGGGCAATCGAGTAACTCTGGCTGTGATGATCCGGCGCGTGGGGTTCAACGCATGCGTTGACTGGGCGGCAAGACATCCTGACTCGATGGGGTGCGGGGGAGAGCGGATCTCCCGGCTCGTGGTTCAGCGGCAGGACGCTGACGGCATTCAACCGGCGCACGGTTGGACGATGCCAACTTCGCGGTCCAGCCGTTCTGCAAACTCTCGATGGTTATTTCTTGACCAGGCATGCAGGCGGCGGCGTTGGTGAAAGATTGCCAGCTGCGGGCTGCCGGAATTCAAAAGCATATTGATGCGTTGCTCAATCGCGTGGTCGATGCAAGTTCATCGACTGTCGCGAAAGCTTACGAGAAGATTACAGAACAAACGGCGAACTTCTCATTGACCTGTGAACCACCCTGATTCATAGTGGGGTTCACAACACCCAAAAAAGGTGCTCGCCCCATGTTCTACACGCCGGGCCAGCTTCGGGGCACCGTCGGCCTCTCGAAGGAAGCGTTCCGACACTGGAAGCGCGTTGTTCCTGCGTTCGCAAATGGAAAAGGGCACGCACCCAGTTTCTCATCAGGCGATGTCCTCGCCTCAGCCGTACTGCGACAGCTAACAGACGTCATCGGCGTGCGGATTGGATACCTTTCCGAAATTGCGCCTGGAATTTTTCAGGTATGCAACGCGTCGACATGGGAGGCTTTGCAGAACCAGAGCCTCGTCATCGATCTGCAGGAGCGTACCTGTATTCTCGTGAGTGACCATTCGGTTCCCGTGGGGGAACTGGTGGTCGTCTGTGCTCTGGCTCCTTTAATCAAAGCGTTACATTTCGACCTTCTCAATTCCGATACACAAAGTCGATCCAATATGCGTCCGCCGCATGCGGCGGATGAGCGTGTCCGCAAGCGAGGCGCGCGATGACCGTCATCAATTTGCGTCCTTTGGACGAGACATGGAAGAAGCGCCTCGATTTGGAAGATCGGGGAGCGCCCGAACTTTACGAAAGCATTGATGCTGTTCGAAATGGTCCGCACGCAGGTGCAATTCGAGCAACCCTAGACGGACTCGGCGCGTCCGCAGTGTTCTGTGTTCAGGGTGTACCGACGATCGTTATTCTGAATCTCGAAAAATACGAGCGAGAACCTGTTGTCGATTTGCATGCGGCCCTCTGGAATCAGGGATTGGCCAGCTTGCTGCTGGTCATGGCGGAAGACACGGTGCGCGCCTTTTCTCTTTCGCGAACACCATACTCCAACCCCGGCGA
>CALRLJ020000066.1:0-12183 GCA_943368635.1 Sediminibacterium ginsengisoli
GACCAGTGCTATCATTTCGGTGAGCGGTTCGGCTGCGACCAGTTCAGAGCAGAGTTTGCGGGCGACCGCGAGCGCGACATCCACCGCCTCGGTTTCCATCCGGTCCTCGATGGTCGAGAAGCGTCCGGCGATGGCCTTGATTGAAATCCCGATTTCCTCAAGCGCCAGTGCAGCGCGCCGGTCACTCTCGGCCTTGGCTTCACGCCGCGCGGCATCGAAGCCCGCGCGATAGCTGCGTGCTTCGGCTTCCGCGATCTGCTGTGCAACCTCGACGGCGCTCGCGGCGCGTTCCTTGGCGACGTCGGGTGCCGCGAAGTCGTGATCGAACAGGAATTTTGCGGGTGCGCCCATCAATACACCAACTCGTCGTCTGCGCGGTTTTTCTGCAGCATGATTTCGCCCTTGGCCGCGAGATCCTTTGCCAGATTGACCAACAGCGCCTGCGCCTCGTCGACGTCGCGCAACCGCACCGGACCTGCGGCGGCCATGTCGTCCAGCAGCATCTTGGCGGCGCGGCTCGACATGTTACCCATGAAGAAGTCGCGCACGGTCTCGTTGGCGCCCTTCAGCGCGATTCCCAGCTTGTCCTTGTCGACGTGGCGCATCAGCGTCTGTGCCGAGCCGGCGTCGAGCTTGACGAGGTCGTCGAAGGTGAACATCAGCGCCTTGATGCGTTCGGCCGCTTCGCGGTTGTCCTCTTCGAGCGAAGTGATGAAACGGGTTTCGGTCTGGCGGTCGAAGTTGTTGAAGATTTCCGCCATTACCTCGTGTGCGTCGCGGCGGCGGGTCTGCGACAGGTTCGACATGAACTCGACGCGCAGCGTCTGCTCGACGCGCTCGATGACTTCCTTCTGCACCGCTTCCATTTTCAGCATGCGGTTGACCACATCGAGCGCCATGTCCTCGGGCAGGATCGCCAGCACGCGGGCGGAATGCTCGGACTTCAGTTTCGACAGCACCACAGCGATGGTCTGCGGATATTCATTCTTGAGATAGTTGGCGAGAACCTCTTCCTGCACGTTGGAGAGCTTTTCCCACATGTTGCGGCCGGCCGGTCCGCGTATTTCGTCCATGATGCCGGTGACGCGGTCGCCGGGCAGATACTGTTGCAGGAGCCGCTCGGTGGCGTCGAAAGTGCCCATCAGTGCGCCGGAAGCCGACATCCGCGAAACGAATTCGAGCATCAGGTCTTCGACAACATCGGCCTCGACGGTGCCGAGCGAGGACATCACCAGCGACAGTTCACGCACCTCGTCATCGTCCAGCATCGACCAGACTTTGCCGCCATACTGTTCGCCGAGCGCCAGCATCATGATGGCGGCGCGCTTCGGTCCGGACATCGGCTTGGTTTTGGCGCGCCCGCTCTGACGGCTGGCCAGCGTCGCCACAACGCCAGCGATGTCGTTGGTATTTTGATTGTTATTGGTCAGCGCTGGTGCGTTTGCCATGTCGGATCAAGCCGGTTCTGAAAGCCACTGACGAATGATAGTTGCGGTCTCGTTGGGATTGCGGTCGGCGAGCTCGCCGACGCGATGCACGGATTGGGCGTGGACCTGACCCTGGACCTGCGCGACGTCGATCATCTGCGCGGTCGCGTTGTTGGCGATTTGCGGCTGGGCGTGGGCCGGTGCCGCGGTTGTCTCGGGCAGCGCCGGGAGCGGAGCGGGGATTGCTGCTGCCGGATCGGCGGCCAGCACGCGCTTGAGCAGCGGGCGCACCACCATGAACACGACGATGATGCCCAGCACGAACATCACGCCCAGTTCGACGAAATACATGATGTCGTCCTTGGTGAACTGGAACATGCCGAGCAGGCCTTTCGGCGCTTCGGTCGGAATCACCGATGGCGATTCCGCGAATTTCAGATTCACGACCTCGACCTGGTCGCCGCGCTTCTGGTCGAAGCCGATCGCGGAACGGACCAGCGTGGCAATGCGGTCCAGGTCTTCCTTCGAGCGCGCCGCGTAGACGACGTCGCCCTTGTCATTCTTGGTGTAGCTGCCATCGACCAGCACTGCGACCGAGATACGGTTGACGCGGCCGGCCTCAGTCACTTCGGTCTTGGTGACGCGGGAAATCTCGTAGTTGTTGATTTCCTCGCTCTTCTTGCTCTGGTCTTTCGCGGTGGTGCCGCCGCCCTGGCCCTGTGCGCCCGGCAACTCGTTGTTGACGGTGACCTGACCGTCATTGGCGTTCGCGGTCGCCGCGGATTCTTCGCGCGACTGGCTGGAGCGCAGCACACGGCCTTCGGGGTCGAACTTGTCCGAGGTCTGGGTGATCTTGTTGTAGTCGAAGTCCGCCGAGAGCTGGACGCGGGCCCGGCCCGAGCCGACCACCGAGGAGACGATGGCCTCGACCTGATCGCGCATGCGCTTTTCGAACGAGGCGCGGCGCTCGTCGCCGCCTCCGCCGTCGCCGCCCACGCCGTCCCCTGCGGCACCATTGGCGAGCAGCTGGCCGGTTTCATCGACAATCGAGACCCGCTGCGCCTTCATGCCGTTGACTGCGGAGGCCACGATATGGCGGATGGCGCGGACCTGCTGCGGTTCGAGCGAGCCGCGGACGCGCAGTACGATGGATGCCGAAGGCTCCGGGGTTTCGCGAGAGAACAACGGCCGTTCGGGCAGCACCAGATGGACTCGCGCTGCCTGGATGCGGTCGATCGCCTTGATGGTGCGGGCCAGTTCGCCTTCAAGGGCGCGAAGATGGTTGATGTTCTGGACGAAGCTGGTGGAGCCCAGGGCGTCGGATTTGTCGAAAATCTCGTAGCCGATGCCGCCGCCCTTGGGCAGGCCGCCTTCGGCGAGTTTCATCCGCAGCCGCGTCACTTTGTCCTTCGGCACTTGGATCACGGCGCCGTCGTTCTTCATCTCGTAGGGGATGCCCTGGCGTTCCAGATCCTTGATGATCGCCGAGGAGTCTTCGTAAGAGAGGTCGGTGAACAGGGTCATCATCGGTGGCGTCGTGACGCGCATGATGACGAAACCGAAGAAGCCAATGAGAGCGAGCGTTACGGCGGCCATTGCCGCCATCCGCGCCGCGCCCAGTCCTTTTAGGAATGCAAACAAAGCCTGCAACGAACCAGCCCCATAGATTCGGTGCCACGCACCGACTGGGCAGAATTTGCCTATCTATGGTTTCGATATGGTTAACGCGGGTTAACGGGTGAGGAGAAAAAGCGAAAATGACGAAAACCGGCTTCCTTTAAGAAGCCGGTTTTCAGAAAATTGCGATTAAACCGGGAAAGAGACTTACTGGCGGTACTGCTGGATGCGGGTGGTGCGCAATCCGGCCAGACCGTGCTGGTCGATGGAGAACTGCCAGGACAGGAATTCGTCAACGGTCAGGGTATAACGGCTACAGGCTTCCTCAAGGGAGAGAAGGCCGCCGCGGACCGCAGCAACAACTTCGGCCTTACGGCGGATAACCCACCGTTTGGTGCCGGGCGCGGGAAGATCCGCGATCGTCAGCGGACTGCCATCTGGCCCGATGACGTACTTTACCCTCGGGCGGTGGGGTTCTGTCATGGTGTACTCACAAACTCGAAACAACTGAACTCGTGGCACTAAGCTACCCTCGGCGGCTTAAAATTTGCCTAAGCTCAAGCCTCCAATACGATTCTCCTTGGATTTGCCCAAAACGGGACAGACCGGCCCCGTGTGGGGCCGGTCTGTTGGGGTATGAAATGTCTGATTTTGGACCGCACCGGGCGGTCCGACCGTCATATTGTCAGCTTGAAGCCGACGGCCGCACGACGCGCTTGATCTGATCGAGCGTGTAGTTCTTGCCGCCGATCGAGAGCAGCGCCGGGCTTGCGGTCAGGTCGACGGAATCGACCGTGCCCTGGATTTCGGTGGAGATGGCGACGTCTTTCCCCGAGCTGTCCTTGGCCGTGACCGTCATCTTGTAGTCACCGACCGGCCATGACGTGCCGTCGTTGCCCTTGCCGTCCCACACGAAGCTGGAGTTTCCGGACGCGATATTGAAGCTGCCGGAGTAAGCGGTCGCGCCTGTCGCGCTGGTGATGGAGATCGTGGCGCTGGAGGACGACGGCGAACTGAAATTCCAGGTCGCGTTGCCGTCGAAATGCGCGGTGCTGCCATCGACGGCCACGGTCTGGCCGACGAACACCAGTGCCTGGGTCGATTGCGCGGTCTTTTCGATGTTCACCAGCGATTCAAGCTGGGTGTTGGACTTCAACTGCTGCTCGACCTGCGCGAACTGCACAAGCTGCTGGGTGAACTGGTTGGTATCCAGCGGATCGAGCGGGTTCTGGTTCTGCAACTGCGTGGTGAGCAGCGTCAGGAACGACTGGAAGTTATCCGCAATGCCCGTGCTGCTGGTGCTGCTCGAACTCGAACTGGAGCTGGAAGAACTGGTTGTCGCGGGGGCCGATGTCGGCACCGTCGGCATGGTTGCATCAACCGCCATGATCGTCTCCTCAAATCCTGATGTCGACGCCGCTGCTCGATCCGAGCATGCGGCCGTAAGTTCGTCCCGCGACCTGCGCGGGAATGGTGTCTTCCTCGGCGATAACAACGCGCTGCGAATTGCGGCCGGTGCCGTCGTCGTTGTTCTGGCCGGACGATGACTGGTCGCGCAGGCTGAACTGCAATCCGGAATCGCCGGTCTTCAGGCCCGCATCTTCCAGCGCCTGCTGTAATTGCGGCGCGTCCCGGCGCAGCATGTCCAGCGTCGCGGGGCGTTCCACCGTCAGATGCGATGTGACGTTGCCGTGCTTGTCGACGTCGAGGCGCACATCGATGCGGCCCAACTCTGCCGGATCGAGACGAATTTCGAAGCGGCTGTTGCCGCCCGCCGCACGCAGCGCGATGTCCGCAGCAAGGCCGTTCAGCGGCACCGGCACGCTGTCCGCAAGCGCCGTATTGGCTGCCGGTACCGGGATTGCAGTCAGATTTGCAGTCTGGGTGTGGATCGGTTGCTGCGGAAGGCCGGCGAGGGGCTGCAAGCCTGGATCGGTCTGCAGCGCCTGCTGCGGCGTGGCGGCCTCGGTGCGGTGTTCGGCTTGTGGTGTCGCCTTGGCCGCGTGTTTCGATGGCTCGGTGCCGGACTCCTGCGTCGCCTTGTCATGCTGCGCCGGCTTGTCGCCGGTATTCGCTGCATCGACCTGCGGCTTGGCGGCCTGATCGGATACCGGCTTTGCCGAAGCATCGCTGGTTTGCTTGCCGTCTTTCGCGTCTTTAGCAGGCGTTGCGGTCTCGCCGTCTTTTGCGAGGATTTCCGCCTTGCCGTCGGACTTGATGACGGTCGCAGCGGCGGAGATCGTCGCTGCGGACGTTTCCGGCGCTGCGGTCTCCGCATCCGGGATCGCCAGTTCGGCCTTGGCCTGTGCGCCGGTCTTGGCAGCTTCGGCAGCGGCAGCCGTTTGCGCCGCCGATGCATCGTCAGGTGCGGTGAACGCCGCGACGCTTGTGATGGCCGCGGCAGCGGCAACTTTCGTATCGGTTGATATCGCGTCGTCCGGCGTTGCGGCCTGACCTGCTGCTGCGGCGATCACGACCGCGACGGGGTCCGTCACGATGGCGGGAATAACCGGCGCGGCTGCCGCAGCGGCTGCGTCCGTGTCGCCGTCCTGCGGCTTGTCGTCGGTTTTCGCTTCAGCGGATTCTGCCTTGGTCTTGCCCGCGTTTTTTTTACCCGAAGCGGCCGTATCGGCCGGCGTCGATGAAGCGGTGTCCTGCTGTGTGGTCGGGGAATCGTCGTTCGCGGACGCAGCCGAGCCGCTATCGGCCTGTGGCCGGTCCTTGCCGGGGGGCGGCGCATCGGTTCCGCGCGCGTCGCGGGGATCGCGGCGTGGGGCATCCGGCGCCGGACGTGCTGAACGGTCGGGTTCGGCCGAGGCGTTACTGTCCACCAGCGCGGCAAAGCCGTCGGATTGGGGCTGATCGGCGCGCGCCTGTCTGGCCTGCGGATCGTAGGCGGGCTTGGATACGGCTGGTTCCGGGGTGACGCTGAACACGGGCGGCCTTTCACATTTATACGCTTCCTTTGTTGAGCAAGGACCGGGCCACCAGGAACGAATTGTAAATACATGCAATTTCAATATCTTACGTCGGGTGACTCCAGCCGGCGCGGGGCGTGGGGCCGGGGGCTTTCTGCCCGGCGGCAAGATTTTCCCCCCAAAAAGGCCGGCTTGAATTGGAATAGATCAAGGCGGCCCGCGATTGCCTCGGCTAGGGTCGGACTATAAGTAAAGTGCAAACCCAGCGATGACCGGTTGCGGGCGGCCAAAACCGTTCCGGCAACAGCAAGATCGGCCCTGCCATGCTCAACAGCCTCGACCTCGAAGGTCGCCCGGAAGACACGCGGGTCGTCGTCGCCATGTCCGGCGGTGTCGATTCCTCGGCGACGGCTGCGTTGCTGAAGGCCGAAGGCTATGACGTGGTCGGCATCACCTTGCAGCTTTACGACCATGGCGCGGCAACCCATCGCAAGGGCGCCTGCTGTGCGGGACAGGACATTCACGACGCGCGCAATGTCGCGGCACGCCTCGGCATCCCGCATTACGTGCTGGATTACGAAAGCCGCTTCCGCGAGTCGGTGATCGAGAGTTTCGCCGAGAGCTATGTCCACGGCGAGACGCCGGTGCCGTGTATCGAGTGCAACCGCTCGATCAAGTTTCGCGATCTGCTCGCCACCGCCCGCGAACTCGGCGCCAAGGCGCTCGCCACCGGGCATTACATCGCCTCGCGGCGTCTGGCAGACGGATCGCGCGCGCTGGTCTGCGCGGCGGATGCCGACCGCGACCAGAGCTACTTCCTGTTCGCAACCACGCAAGACCAGTTGGCTGACGTGAGATTCCCGCTTGGCGACATGACCAAGGCGCAGACTCGCGAACTGGCGCGACGGTTTGGATTGTCCGTTGCCGACAAGCATGACAGTCAGGACATCTGTTTCGTGCCGACCGGCCGCTACACCGATGTGATCGAGCGGCTGAAGCCGAATGCGATGGAGCCCGGCGACATCGTCGATCTCGACGGTCATGTGCTCGGCCGTCATCAGGGCATTATCGGTTTCACCATCGGCCAGCGTCGTGGTCTCGGCATCGCGTCGAGCGCGCCTTTATATGTCGTGCATCTCGATGCGGAAACGCGCCGTGTTGTGGTCGGTCCGCGCGAGGCGCTGAACGTGCGCCGGATTCTTTTGCGCGACATCAACTGGATCGGCGACGGCGACCTCGACAGCGCGGTTGGCGACGGCCTCGAACTGTTCGTCAAGGTGCGCTCCACCCGCCCAGCGCAGCCGGCATGGTTGCGCCGCGTCGACGGCACTTACGAAATCGAACTCGTCGATGGCGAGGAAGGTGTCTCGCCCGGACAGGCCTGCGTCTTCTATGATGCGCCTGCGGGACAGGCCCGCGTGCTCGGCGGCGGCTTTATAAGTGCTGCGCCGCGTAACCTTCGCTCTGCACCGGTGTTGCGCGAAGCCCTTGCCGGATAACACCTAATCCTCCAAGAATGGCGGGACTTTCGGCAGGGTATGCCGGAACAAGAACACGTATTGCGTAACGGGGCGGGGACATGACAAACGACATCGATCGCGCTGGAGTGGCGAAGGCTTACGCTGCGTGGGCGCCGGTCTATGACATGGTGTTCGGCAAGGTGTTCGATGAGGGCCGCAAGTCGACCATCGCGGTTGCCGATGCCATCGGCGGACGCGTTCTTGATGTCGGCGTCGGCACAGGTTTATCGCTGTCGGATTATTCCCGCACCACCAAGCTGCACGGCGTTGATATTTCCGAACCGATGCTGCGTAAAGCACAGGAACGTGTGCGCGCGCAAAACCTCACCAATGTCGAAACTCTTTCGGTGATGGATGCGAAAAATCTCGCGTTCCCCGACGAAGCGTTCGATGCGGTGGTTGCGCAATATGTGATTACCGCAGTGCCGGACCCCGAAGCGACGCTGGACGATTTCATGCGGGTGCTGAAGCCGGGCGGCGAACTCATTCTGGTTAATCACATCGGCGCGGAGAGCGGTCCACGCAAGATCTTCGAGCTGTGCTTTGCGCCGCTGGCGCGCAGGCTCGGCTGGCGGCCGGAATTTCCATGGGCGCGGCTGGTGAACTGGGCTGCGAAACATGGCGGCGTGACGCTGGTAGAGCGACGCCCGATGCCGCCGATGGGGCATTTTTCGCTCATCCGCTATCGCAAAGGCTGAACACGGCCATTTGCCGCAGGGAACATCCGTTCCGCTGAGACGTTTTCCTTTCATGACAACAAAATCCATTATGGCCGCTGGCTGCGCGCTGGCGTTACTGCCTGCTGTGACGCTTGCACAGGCACCGCCCGCGCCTGCCACGCCGCAAGCGCAAACCGCGCCGCCAAATCCTGCGCGCGCTGCCTCGAACTGCGTACCGACCGAGGCGGTTCCGCAAGACGGCACCCTCGCGCCGCGCGGCGCCACCACCGGACGTGCCCCTGAATCCCTCGGCGACAAGCTGGCCAAATCCGATGGCGTGCTGTGTCCGCCGCCCGGTGTCGATCCCGAAATGCACGCACCGACCCCGCAAGGCGGGACGATGCCGGTGATTCCGCCGCCCGGCAGCCCCGGCGGCGATCCCTCCGTGCGGCCAAAGTAAGGTTTTCCCGCCTCGCGGCGTGGTCTTTACGGGCGATTGCGCGAGAAAAACCAATCAGGTGGCGTCTTGAGCGCTCTGCGGGCCGTCATTGCTTGACAGGCATTTGGGTGACTTCTTATATGCCGCCGTTCGCGACCGCGAAGGCGGCTTGAACGTGTGGCGAGGTAGCTCAGCTGGTTAGAGCACGGGAATCATAATCCTGGGGTCGGGGGTTCGAGTCCCTCTCTCGCTACCATCACCATCGGGTGGTTTGCCAATTTCCTCCATTTTCAAGGTTGCGCCCCTGAAACCGGGCGATTGCTGACGCGTAGTCTTTATTGACGTGCGAACCTTTGCGGATTCGCCGCTCCGGCAGGATAATTTCCATGCGCGCAGCTATTCTGGCGATCGCGTTTCTGATCGGCTTTCTGTCCGCCCCGCGCGCGGCGGACGATGCCACGTCTGCACAAGCGGTCATTGGATCGCAGATCGAGGCCATCGGGCGCGGCGATGCGGCCGCCGCATACGCCTACGCAGCACCCGCGGTTCAGAGTGCGTTTTCTCAGCCCGATATTTTCCTGAACATGGTCCGGCAGGGCTATGCGCCGCTGGTTCGTCCGAAGCGTTTCACGTTCGGCAAGTCGGCGGTGGCCGAAGGCAAAATCGCGCAGAGCGTTCACATCGTCGATAGCGATGGCGTGGCATGGGAAGCGTTGTATTCGCTGGAACAGCAGCCGGACGGCAGCATCAAGATCACTGGCTGCTCGCTGCTGAAGGCCGATCAGGAAGCCTGACTGCGGACTTGCTTAAGCCGACTCCGCTCCGGTCTCGCCGGTCTTTCCGACGCGCTCGTAAGATTCCACAAGATGCCGGCGCATCAGTTCAGCCGCAGCATCGCTGTCGCCGCGGATCATATCGTCGAGAATGCGGCCATGCTCTTTCCACACGCTGATCGACATGCCGGGATGACGCAGCACTTCGCCCATGGCGCGGCGCAGGTGCCGCCAGTGCAGCCGCATCGTTTCGGCTATCAGCGGATTGCCGGAGAGTTCATAGATGAAAGAGTGAAAGTCCATATCGGCTTGCAGGCTGGCGCGGCTGTCGCCGGCGGCCACCAGCTTGCGGCCATGTTCGACCAGTGCGCGCCCGCGCGCGATGGATTCCTTGGTCAGGCGCGGGGTCGCGAGCTTCACCGCAAGCGGCTCAACCGCCGAGCGGATCTGGTAGATCGCCTCGAAGAAATCCGGATCGACCGAGGTAACCGTCAGTCCCTGTCGTCCCTGCGCAAGGAAGCCCTGCGCCTTCAGCACGGCGAGCGCATGGGTCACAGGTTGCCGCGAGACTTTCAGCCGTGCAGCGATACTCTCCTGCGTGAGACGCTCGCCGGGCTTGAACGTGCCGTCGCACAGGGCATCGAGGATCACCTCATAGGCCTGATCGACCAGACTTTTCGGCGGGGCAAGGGATTCCAGCACGTTTCCTCCAACGGAATCATCGCTGCGCAGCACCATCGTTGACGCTTGACAGGGTGAGGCGCAAGTCGCATCCTGAGTTTAGAATACTGAATTCAGAATGCAATACCAACGAACCCAGACAGTCTTGCGCTGCTGACGGCCCGAGGGCGCACCAAGCGTCCCGGATAACGACAACGGGAAACGGCCCAGAAACCTCAAGGAGGATCGCCATGAAGTTGAGCCCCGCACAACTCGAACAATTCCGCACCGAAGGCTGGCTGTTTCTGCCGGAGCTTTTCAACGCCGAGGAAGTCGACGTCCTGCGCCGCGAAGCGGTGTCGATCTATGACGAGCAGCGCCCCGAAGTTTGGCGCGAGAAGAGCGGCGCGCCGCGCACTGCCTTTGCCGCGCACCTTTACAATGAAGCCTTCCGCCTGCTCGGCGCGCATCCGCGCATGATCGATCCGGTCGAACAGATCTTCGGCGAGAAGGTCTACATGCATCAGTACAAGATCAACGCCAAGTCGGCGTTCACCGGCGACGTCTGGCAGTGGCATCAGGATTACGGCACCTGGAAGCGCGACGACGGCATGCCCCAGCCGCTGGCGATGAATATCGCGGTGTTCCTCGATGAAGTGTTGCCGATCAACGGCCCGCTGATGCTGGTGCCGAAAAGCCAGGACGCTGGCGACCTCAAGGCGTCGCACGATCTGGCGACGACTTCCTATCCGCTCTGGACGCTCGATGAAGAGACCGTGACCCGCCTTGTGAAGGAGGGCGGCATCGTCGCGCCGACCGGCAAGCCCGGCGGCATGCTGATGTTCCACGGCAACCTCGTGCACGGCTCGTCCGGCAACATCACGCCGTATCCGCGCAAGATCGTGTACCTGACGCTGAACTCCGTCTCGAACTATATCCGCACGCCGACGCGGCCGGAGTTCATCGCACATCGCGACTTCACGCCGATCCAGACCGTGGATGACGACGCACTGGTGCGCTACGCACGCAGCCATCGTCAGGCAGCGGAATAGTCTGAGTTGCGAACCTCATGGTGAGGAGCGCGCCCTCTTTGGCGCGCGTCTCGAACCACGAGGTTCGCCGATACGAATCTCAATCTGAGAAAGTCCAACCCCATCCTTCGAGATGGCGCCCGACGAAGCAAGTGCTCCGTCAGGTGCCATCTCAGGATGAGGTTGGAAATAGACAGCGTCGCGACAATCGGACACCTCCTCAATGAACCTCCATCACCTCCTTCAAAAGCGCCATGCGGCGGGCAAGCCGGTACGCGTCGCGCTGATCGGCGCCGGAAAATTCGGCTCGATGTTCCTGTCGCAGGTGCCGCATACGCCGGGTCTCGAAGTGCCGGTGATCGTCGATCTCGATCCGGAGCGCGCGCGCGATGCCTGCCGCACGGTGGGCTGGGACGCTGCGCGGATTGCTGCCACCACCTTCACCAAGGATGGCGGTGCTGCGACCGGTACAAACATCGAGGTGATTGTGGAAGCCACCGGAAATCCCTCCGTCGGCATTCGTCATGCGCGCGCGGCGATTGCGGCGGGCAAGCATATCGTGATGGTCAATGTCGAAGCCGACGTGCTGGCCGGACCGTTGCTGGCGGAAGAAGCGCGCAATGCGGGTGTGGTGTATTCGCTGGCCTATGGCGATCAGCCTGCGCTCACCGCTGAGATGGTGGACTGGGCGCGCGCCACCGGCTTCAAGGTTGTCGCCGCAGGCAAGGGCACCAAGTATCTGCCGATCTATCACGACGTGACGCCTGCCGGTGTCTGGAGCCATTATGGCCTCACAGCCGCCGAGGCACAGTCCGCCGGCATGAATCCGCAGATGTTCAATTCGTTTTTGGATGGCACCAAGTCTGCCATCGAAATGGCAGCGATTGCCAACGCCACCGGCCTCGATGTGCCGTCATCCGGTCTCTTGTTCCCACCCTGTGGTGTCGACGATCTGCCGCATATTATGCGTCCGCGCGAGGCGGGCGGTGTGCTGGAGAAATCCGGCGTGGTCGAAGTCGTCTCGTCGCTCGAGCGCGATAGCCGCCCGGTGTTCCGCGATCTGCGCTGGGGCGTCTATGTGGTGCTGGAAGCGCCGAACGATTACGCGGCGGATTGCTTCCGCCAGTACGGATTGAAGA
>CALRLJ020000067.1:0-12125 GCA_943368635.1 Sediminibacterium ginsengisoli
CGCGCTGCAAATCCTGATCAACCTCGCCAACATCGCAATGACGGTCTGGCTTGTTCTTGTGTTGAACAAGGGCATTGCGGGAGCGGCGATTGCCGCGGTCGTGGCCGAAACAGCTGGATTTGTCGTCGGCGCAGTTCTGGCATGGCGGCTGCTTGGCCGCGTGTTCGACATCAGCGCCGACCGGCTGTTCGACCGCGGGCGGCTGCTGCACATGTTCTCGGTCAACCGCGACATTCTCATTCGCACCGCCGCGCTGATCGCTGCATTCCTGTTCTTTACGTCGCAGGGCGCACGCGCCGGCGACACCGTGCTGGCGGCCAACGCTGTGCTCAATAATTTTCTCATGATCAGCGCGTTCTTTCTCGACGGCATCGCCAATGCCGCCGAGCAGATTTGCGGACGCACCTATGGCGAGCGCGACCGCCAGGGCTTCCTGACAGCGACCAAACTCGTCATGCTGTGGGGCCTGGTTTTTGCGCTCGTGGTGACCACCGCCTATGCCGTATTCGGACCGGACCTGATCGCGCTGATGACGCCGAATCTCGAGATTCAGCGCGTGGCCAACGACTATCTGATCTTTGTCATTCTCGCGCCGGTCGTCGGCTTTTTCGCATTCGCCTATGACGGCATTTTCATCGGCGCGACCTGGGCGCGCGATATGCGCAACCTGATGCTGCTGTCGCTGATGATTTTTCTCAGCGCATGGTTTCTCTTACGGCCACTCGGCAATGCAGGCCTCTGGATGGCGCTTCTTATTCATTACATCGCGCGCGGCGGCCTTCAGGCGTTGCGTTATCCAGCGCTGTTCAAGGCGTCATTCGGCGACGGCAAGCCTGGTCCGGCCAAACTCAGTCCGGCCAAGGCTAGTCCGGCCAAGGCTCCGCAGTAATCGTCGCCGCATCCGCGCCGACGATTTCGGAAAGGCTCTCGCGCCCGGTCCGCCGCAGCGTGGAGACGAGATCCGCCTTGATGTCATCGACCAGCCCGAGACCTTTGTAGATCAGCGACGAATAGAGCTGGATCAATGTCGCACCGGCGCGGATTTTCATCAGCGCAGCTCCGCCGGAGTCGATCCCGCCGACGCCGATCAGCGGAAACGCACCCTCGGCGCGCACATAGGTTTCCGCCACCATGCGCGTGGATAGCTTGAGGAGCGGACGTCCCGACAAACCGCCCTGCTCTTTCGACTTCGCCAACTCACGCAGCGTCGCGGGCCGCGACAGCGTGGTGTTGGCGACGATCATGCCATCGACCCGGCGCGAGCGCGCGATGTGAACCACGTCGTCGAGTTCCTGCAAGGTGAGGTCCGGCGCGATCTTCAACAGCAGCGGTGAATCGCCCGCGTTCTTGCGCACCCGCTCGCGTGCATCGACCACCCGCGCCAGAAGATCGTCCAGTGCGGCTGCCTGTTGCAGATTGCGCAGGCCCGGCGTGTTCGGTGACGACACGTTGACCGTGAAATAACTCGCCACCGGCGCGAACAGTTCGATCAGACGGACATAGTCCGCCGTGCGATCCGCCGCGTCCTTGTTGGCGCCGACATTGACGCCGACGATGCCGCCATGCCGCGCGCGCGTCGCAAGCCGGCGCAACACAGCTTCGGCGCCGTCATTGTTAAACCCCATCCGGTTGATGACACCGGAATCCTGCTCCAGCCGGAACAGACGCGGGCGCGGATTGCCGTCCTGCGGCTTCGGCGTCACCGAACCGATCTCGACAAATCCGAAGCCCAGCCGCAACAGTGCGTCCGGCGCTTCGGCGTTCTTGTCGAAGCCCGCGGCCATGCCGACGGGATTGGGGAAATTCAAACCGAAGGCGCGGGTCGCAAGCTTGGGATCGCTGGGGCGTGGCTTGCCCGGCGGCAGCAGCCGCAAGCCGCCGACCGCCAGCCGATGGGCATCCTCCGGGTCGAGCCGGCGCAGCAGCGGCAGGGTGAAAGCGTCGAAGGCGCGAATCACGAGACCAACTCCGGAATGTCGTGCGAGCCATCGGACCGAACACGCAGGTCGCGAATCTCGACCACTGCGCCGGTGTCCAGTTCGCCGTAAAGATGCGGAAACAACTCGCCGCCGCGCGATGGCTCCCACTTCAACGCCTCGCCCAGCGCATCCGTATCGACCGCAATCAAAAACAGTCCCGTTTGCCCGGCAAAATGCTTGGCGACGGTCCCCGCCACCTGAGAGGCCGTGGAAAAATGAATGAATCCATCGCGCCGGTCATCGGCGCTGCCACGAAAGGCACCCTGCCGCTCGGCCTCACGCCAGGCCGAAGCCGAACAAACTTTGTAGATCGTGGGCACGGCTGGCAACTTCTCGTGAGCTATTGAATTTATTCGGGATTTTTCGGATCTCAGCCGAATGACCCGCAGACCGTATCGGCGCGCCTCAGCCACTTCAAGGGCAGCGTTGATCTGATCGCTATGCATTGCGGACCCGCCCGGTTTGAGGTAATAATTCCTAGCCTCTGATGAAATTCACTGCCCGGTCCGGTCGGCTGGGCCAGACACCGGCCACCCCATGTTGACCCACGATCAAATCTGGAATGCGCTCGATCGCCTCGCCGAACGTGCCGGCTGGTCGGCCTCGGCACTGGCCAAACGCGCAGGTCTCGATCCCACCACCTTCAACAAGTCGAAGCGCATCACGCCGGACGGGCGCGAACGCTGGCCCTCGACCGAGTCGGTCGCGAAGGCACTGGCTGCCACCGGCACCACCGTCGATACCTTCGTGCAGTTCATCGAGGACACCGCCCGCACGGTGCAGGCCGTGCCCTTGCTCGGATTCGCCGAAGCCGGCACCGGCGGCTATTTCGATGACGGCGGATTTCCCGTCGGCAAAGGCTGGGATGAAGTCGGACTTCCCTCGGTCAACGACGAGCACGCCTATGCGCTGGAAATTTCCGGCGACTCGATGAAGCCGGCCTACCGCGACGGCGATGTGATTATCGTCTCACCCGGCTCGCCGATCCGGCGCGGCGACCGTGTGGTCGTCAAAACCAAGGACGGCGAGGTGATGGTCAAGGAATTGAAACGCCGGACCGCGAAAGTCATTGAGCTGCAATCGCTCAATCCGGCGCACAAGGACCGCACCATCGACGCCAAGAACGTCGAGTGGATCGCGCGCATCGTCTGGGCGAGCCAGTAAGGAACGCGTCAGGCAATCAACGACGCAACGATCGCGTTCAGCACCTTGGCCGCGTCGCGCGGATCGAGCCGCACCTGCAATCCGCGCTGGCCGCCATTGATGAACACCAGATCCTGCGCCATCGCCTGCTCCTCGATGGCGGCGCGCGGTGGGCGCATTTGCCCGAACGGACTGATGCCGCCGACCTTGTATCCCGACAAACGCTCCGCATCGGCCGGCTTCATCATCTGCGCGGATTTCCCGCCGAATGCAGCCGCGAGTTTTTTCATCGACACTTCGCGATCCGAAGGCACGATCACACAAACCGGCTTGCCATCGACCAGCGCCATCAGCGACTTGAGCACGCGCGACGGTTCTTCGCCGAGCGCCTTGGCGGCCTGCAATCCGATGCGGTCGGCGTCGCCATCGTAATCGTAAGTATGAACGGTGAAGGCGACTGCTGCCTGTTCCAGCATTTTCGTCGCACGCGTCACCTTGGACATCTGTGACCTCGAGGTGGCGTGAAGCCTATCCCGCCCGCTTCAACGCGGCATCGATCATGGCAATCGCATTGGCGACGCCATAGACCGCGACGAACGACCCGAAGCGCGGACCTTTCTCCTGACCGAGCAGCACCTGATAGAGCATGTTGAACCAGTCGAGCGACACGCCCGGACGGCCGTCCTTCCCCTTCTTCACCTGATCCAGAAACGGCTCGCGCCGGCCGATCTCATAGACCACGTTCTGGATGTCTTCGGCGGAAGCTTCCGGCGGCAGTTGCGCCAGCGCGTTGCGCAGATCGGTTAAGGCCTCGCGCTCGCTGGCGGTCGGCTCGCGGAATGTCTTCGTCGGCGCCACGAAGTCGCGATAGTAGTTGATCGCGTAGCCGACCATGTCATCGAGCTTCGGATGCGTTGTCGGCGTGACGCCGGGACGATAGCGCCCGATGAAGCCCCACAGCGTCTCGGCATTCTCGGCGTTCGATGACGACACCAGCGTCAGCAGCAATTGGAACGTCACCGGCATGTCGGCAAGCGGCGGATTGCCCGCATGGATGTGCCAGACCGGATTGCTCAGGCGCTGCTTGCCGTCCTGACGCGGATAGCCGTCGGAAAACTGCTGGTAGTCATCGACGTTACGCGGGATGACATCGAAATAAAGCCGCTTGGCCGCCTTCGGCTCACGGTACATGAACAACGACAGGGATTCCGGCGAGGCGTAACGCAACCACTCGTCGATGGTCAGGCCGTTGCCCTTCGACTTGGAAATCTTCTGGCCCTTGTCGTCGAGGAATAGCTCGTAGTTGAAGCCTTCCGGCGGCATGCCGCCAAGCGCCGAGCAAATCTTGCCGGACAGCTTGACAGAGTCGATGAGATCCTTGCCCGCCATTTCATAATCGACACCAAGCGCGACCCAGCGCATCGCCCAGTCCGGCTTCCACTGCAGCTTGCAATGCCCGCCGGTGACGGGGACGGTGACGCGCTCATTTGTATCGGGATCGTCGTAGGATACCGTACCGGCCTTGGCGTCATGCGCCACGATCGGCACTTGCAGCACCACGCCGGTGCGCGGCGATATGGGGAGGAACGGCGAATAGCTCGCAGCGCGCTCCTCGCGCAGCGACGGCAGCATGATCGCCATCACCTTGTCGATGTTCGCCAGCATCTTCAGCAGCGTCGCGTCGAAGCGGCCCGACTTGTAGTATTCGGTCGAGCTGGCGAATTCGTAATCGAAACCGAAGGTGTCGAGAAACGCACGCAGCCGTGCATTATTGTGCTCGCCGAAACTCGGATGGGTGCCGAATGGATCGCGCACCTGCGTCAGCGGCTTGCCGAGATCCTCCGTCAGCATCTCCTTGTTCGGCACGTTGTCCGGCACCTTGCGCAGGCCGTCCATGTCGTCGGAAAACGCCAGCAGCTTGGTCTTGATCTTGTCTTCGGTCAGCACGCGAAAGGCATGGCGCACCATGGTGGTGCGCGCGACCTCGCCGAAAGTACCGATATGCGGCAGCCCCGACGGACCGTAGCCGGTCTCGAACAGAACCTCGTCCTTCGGCTTTTTCTTCAACCGCGCGACAATCTGCTTTGCTTGTTCGAACGGCCAAGCGTTGGATTGCTCGGCAAGCGCCCGAAGGTCGCTCGCGGTTGCAGGCATTTCATTCGACATCAAGGATCTCCGCGCCGAAAACTTCGAGGGATTGCAGATTTCAGGCTGGCCGGCGGCGCGCGAGCCACCAGCCGAGACCCACCAGACACATGCCGAGCGCAGCGCAGACGACCAGCAATCCGGCTGTATTAGCCGCAACCCCTGCATAACCCAAGGTCTTGGCGTCGATAAAGGGATAAGGATAGAAGCCCGACATCTTTCCGCGCACCAGTACGAAGCCCAGATAGAACAGCGGATAGATCAGCCACAGCAGCGGATCGTACCAGCGCAGCCCCGCCTTGCGGACACAGGTCAGCCAGAACATCAGATAGCCGAGCGGCATCACCGTATGCAGCGCTGTATCCGCAATCCATTGCGCACCTTTCGGCTCCCAAAGATGACGCAGCAAGGTGTGATAAGTGATCCCGACCATGGCGATATAGACCGCAACAGCGGAGCGCACGAACGGATGCACCAGCCATTCATCCATGCCTGCCTTGATCGCAAAAGCCGTCAGCACCAGCGCCGCAAGACCATTGGTCTGGATGGTGAAGTAGGAGATAAAACGGATCAGTGCTTCGGAGAGCGAGAGTCCCATCCCGTTCGCGACCTGGATATGCAACACCAGCTGAAGCACGAGTGAAAACCAGCAGAACACCGCCAGCAAGGCGACACCCGTGCGCTTGGCTCCTGCCGATCCAACTGCCATCGTCGATGTGCCCCAGTCGTCAGCTTAAAACGGACTGACGGAAAAATAGCGCAGCCACAAATCGGTGTAGCGGCCTTTTTCCCAAAGCCGGAACATCGCCCAGTTCAGCGCTTGACGCAGCAGGTCGTTGCCGCGCTTTACACCGATGCTGACGCCTTCGCCGAAATAACGGCTCTCGACGAAAGGACCGCCGCTGAACGCGCAGCAGTCGCCGGAATCGGTGCCGTTGATCCAGAGCGCCAGCGAAATGGCGTCACCGAAAATGAAATCGACCTCGCCCCGGCGCAGCGCGAGACGCAGCGCGTCGTCATTCGGGAAGCTGACCAACTGCGCGTCGGTAAACAGCGTCTTCAGATAGGCCTCATGCGACGACCCCGCGATGGCGCCGACCTTTTTGCCTTCGAGATATTCCGGGCGAACCTCCGCCATCACCGCATCCCGCCGCGATACGAAGCGGGCCGGCGAGCGATAGTAGGGATCGCTGAAATCGAGCTTGGCGCGAAGCTGCGGCGTCACCGCCAGCGACGCGATAATAGCATCGCCGCGATTGCCGTTGATGGCATCCACCAGCGTCTCGAACCGGCGCATCTGGATCGTGCAAGCCACCTTGATCTCCTCGCAGATCAACCGGGCCAGATCGACATTGAAGCCGGCCGGATTGCCATCGGGACCGGTGAAATTGAACGGCGGATAATCGGTTTCGGTCAGGAAACGAATGACCGTCAGGCGCGACAGGTCGGGCCGGTCAGGGCGCCGCCGTGGATCCCAGAAGCCCGGCACGGCCTGTGGCGCGGCAGGCTGGGGAATGGCAGCCTGAGGCGGTGGCGACTGAGGTTTTGCAGGTGACGGCGCGCCTTGCGCGAACACCGGCTGAAGCCCGGAGGCGAAACACAGCACGGCCCACACCACCGCAAGCCGGGCGGCTGCACCGGCGGCACGACCCGATCGGACATTGAAGGCAGATACCATCTGTGGTTGCATTGGCTGGGGGTTCCGCGTGTTGGGTCTTATAGACCATCCACGGAGCGATTCGAGTGCGTTTGTAGCGTGGGGTAACGGTCGAATGGCCGTGGCTGGGCGGACAAGCGAGTTTGGCAGGACCAGACCGCAGCGTTTTGCGGGGCTGACGGCGTCCGCCCGAAATCTGACCGCGTCCCTTGCCGGCTTTCTTGGAATTCCACGGTCGCAAAACGACAATCAGCCGGGACATCGCGAACCCGGACCCGCCGTAGAACTCGATTGCCTGCGGCAAATTCTTGCTCCTGCGCTTCTCGCGGCGGCAGAGCAACGCAGCGCCGCAATCGGCGTCGGGGCGGATCGGGTTCTGATTCAAGGGGGCCTCATCGAGGAGAGCGCCTACCTCGATCATCTTGCCGCGCATACCGGATTGGGCATCGAGACATTTGAAGGCATCAGCCGCGACGATTGTCTCCTGCCGGATGGCGGCCTTCATCTCAGTGCCCGGCATGGCCTGCTGCCGATTCGGCAGCAGGACGATTTGGTGTATGTGTCCGCGCCGCATGGATACACCGCACGCCGCGTCGTCCGGCTCATCAGGCAATACCCGTCACTGCGCGGGCGCATTCGCCTCGCATCGATCGCGCGATTCAACGCTTTCCTCGAACATCATTCCGGCAACGCTCTGGCCGATACCGCCGCGGCAGGTCTCGCACGGCGCTTTCCCGACCTGTCGGCCGCACCGGTCCCGGCTTCGCACGGCCGCCTGTTTCGCTTCTCGCGTTATATCCTGCGGCTTGCGGCTCTTGTTGTCCCGTTCGTGCTGGCCCCGTTGTTACTGTTCGACGCATTCAGCCTGATCCTTGCCATCTGGTTTCTGCTGTTTACCAGCTTGCGGCTTGCAGGTTGTTTCTCCCCGGCAAAACGCCGGCCCCGGTTGCCGCGGCTGCATGAAAGTCAGTTGCCCATCTACACGGTGGTCGCAGCGCTCTATCGCGAAGCATCGTCCGTCGTACCCTTGATGCAGCATATCGACGCGTTGGACTATCCTCGCGAGAAGCTGGACATCAAACTCGTCGTTGAAGCGGACGACCTGCAAACCCGCGCAGCGATCGCAAGGCTAGGGCCGATGCCGCACGTTCAGGTCATCGTCGCGCCCGACGCGGGTCCGAAGACGAAGCCCAAGGCGCTCAACTGCGCGCTCAATTTTGCTTACGGCACATTCATCACGGTTTTCGATGCGGAGGACCGGCCCGAGCCCGGCCAGCTTCGCGATGCGCTCGACGTCTTTCGCACGCACGGGCCGGATGTGGTCTGCGCGCAAGCAAGTCTGTGTATCGACAACACAGCCGATGGCTGGCTGCCGCGAATGTTCACGGCGGAATATGCCGGGCAGTTCGATGTGTTCCTGCAGGGCTTTTCCAATTTCGAAATGCCGTTACCGCTCGGCGGATCCTCCAATCATTTCCGTACCTGCGTGCTGCGCGAGGTTGGCGGCTGGGATCCTTACAATGTCACCGAGGATGCCGACCTCGGGTTCAGGCTCGCGCGTTTCAGGTATCGCTGCGTGATGTTCCCATCGACAACCTATGAGGAGGCGCCTGCGCTGTTCGGCGCATGGCTACGCCAGCGCTCGCGGTGGATGAAGGGCTGGATGCAAACATGGAGCGTCCACATGCGCTCGCCGCACCGATTATGGCGCGACGCAGGAGCCGGCGGCTTTTTCACGCTCAACATTATTGTCGGCGGAAATGTCCTGACCGCGCTGGCGCATCCGTTCCTGCTCGGTGAGTTGCTCATTCGCGGTGTGATGAGCGCCTTTGACGACACCGTCGCGTCGTTCTTCGCAAAGCCGTTTATCGAGCTTTATCTGGCAACGATCGCAGCAGGCTATCTGACCACCGTGGCAATCGGATTGATCGGGCTGGCGAAGCGGAATTTGCTTCGTGAAGCGTGGATCCTGATCCTCACCCCGATCTACTGGGTTTGTCTATCCATCGCCGCCTGGCGCGCCCTCTATCAATTTCTGGCCGAGCCTTACCATTGGGAAAAGACCGAGCATGGCCTCGCGCGACATTCGCGCATCGCCGCATGGACGCGATCCAAAACGGGAGAGAGGCGGCGAGAACGATCTAGAAATAGCGTTTGAGATCGGCGGCGGCCTCTTCAGGCGTACGCTTGAGGTTGAACGGCCGGACGAAATTTCCCTTGCTGTCCATCAGATAGATCAGCGCGGTGTGATCCATCGTGTAGTCGCCGTCCTTGAGTGGAATCTTCTTGGCATAAACCCGATAAGCCGAAATCACCTTGGCGATTTCGTCGGGGCTCCCGGTCAATCCCTTGAGATGCGGATCAAAACTCGAAATGTAATCCTTCATCACGGCCGCCGTGTCCCGCTCGGGATCGACGGACACAAAATACGCATTCACCTTTCCGGCGTCGGGGCCCATGGCGCGCAGAACCTCGGACATCTCAAACAAAGATGTCGGACAAACATCCGGGCAATGCGTGAAGCCGAAGAAGATAATCGTCGGGCGGCCGATCAGGCTCTTTTCCGTGACCGTTTGGCCCGCCTGATCGGTCAGATGAAACGGCCCACCGATCGCCGCCGGCGCAGTGGCCCCCCGCAAGCCGCCCAATAGCCACAGCGTAACAAGCAGCCCGATCGCGAGGCTGCCGGCAAACGCGGCAATGATCACCAGCGGCCGGGTCGTCTTATCCATTGCAATCTGATCCTTGATCCTTCGCAGGCGGCGCACCGCCGCCGGATCGGCTAGCTTGTTCCAGGTTGGGGATGGGATAGAGGGCGCAGCCACGGTGAGCAAGCGCCACGCCGGCAAGCCCGATCACATGACGGGGAGCAAACCGCCCGCCCGATCCAGTCTTCTGGCGTCAACGGGGGTGAGCGGAGGCCTGCGCGTCCATGTAACAGGGACGGTACATGTTCGCGAGTTCGCGGCCGCGGAGGAAGATCATGCGCGGCTTCAGGCCGCCGCGGCGCGAAATCCAGCTGCGGATTGATGACGGATACATCTCGTACAGCATCCGGGTCGCTTCGCGGTTGGTGACCGGGCGGCCGCTTGCTCCAAAATCCCACGCGGCATGAAACCCGAGGCTGGCACGCGAGGTCACGCAAATCTTGTCATGTGCAACAGCGCCCAGCACGATGGTGCAGGCTGACGCGCATAGCCCGTCGATCACGACGGTTTCGCCGGACCCCTTGAGGCTCTGGTACTTGTCGACATAAGTGCCGATCCGGCCGCCCCGGTCTTCGGAAATCCGGACCACGGCCTGACTCGCACCAACTCCGCCCAGGAGAAGGACCGCCGCAAGAAACCCCGTCACAATCTTCATTGCCGGCCCCGTCGCCCCCTGCCTGTATCAATCGGGGCATCGTCAGCGTGTTGCGAGTCCGGATTTTTGTCCAGTTCGCCTTGCGGTACACAGACGGATTCTGCCGTAGTGTTGCTGGCTTGCTGCACTTGCTTGCGCCGGTCCCGAATTGGAACATGGCGACGTGGCTCATTGAACGACTCGAGACGTCTCCCTGACCGCAATTTCCGTTGACCGGACTTCACCCGCCGCGTTTCTATCCAACCAAGCGGGGGAACAAAAATGGCAAACGATGCGGACGTGATTGTCGTCGGTGCGGGGCTGGCTGGTCTCGTGGCTGCGAATGAACTGGCCGATGCCGGCAAGCGCGTGATCGTGGTCGATCAGGAAGGCGAGCAAAATCTCGGCGGACAGGCTTTCTGGTCACTCGGCGGACTGTTTCTCGTCGATACGCCCGAGCAGCGGCGGCTAGGCATCAAGGATTCCCACGATCTGGCGTTGCAGGACTGGATGGGAACGGCAGGTTTCGACCGCGACGAAGATCATTGGCCGAAGAAGTGGGCTGAGGCCTATGTCGCATTCGCCGCCGGCGAAAAACGCGGCTGGCTGCAGGCGATGGGACACAGGATTTTCCCCGTGGTCGGATGGGCAGAGCGCGGCGGCTATGATGCCATGGGGCACGGTAACTCGGTGCCGCGCTTTCACGTCAGTTGGGGCACCGGGCCCGGCGTGGTGGAACCGTTCGAGCGCCGCGCGCGCGAACATGCCAAGACCGGCCGCATCGTCTTCAAGTTCCGTCACCGTGTCGATGCGCTCGATATGACGGGCGGTGCTGCAACAGGTGTGAGCGGTAAAATTCTCGAACCATCGACGGAATCGCGCGGCGTCAGTTCGTCGCGCGTCGAGACCGGCGACTTCACACTGAAAGCACAAGCTGTGATCGTCGCGTCCGGCGGCATCGGCGGTAACCACGACCTGGTGCGCGAGAACTGGCCGAAACGCCTAGGCACGCCACCCAAACACATGGTGACCGGCGTTCCGGCACACGTCGACGGCCGCATGATCGGCATCACCGAAGCTGCGGGCGCGCGCCTCATCAACCGCGACCGCATGTGGCATTACGTCGAAGGCGTCCACAACTGGAATCCGATCTGGCCGGGCCATGGCATTCGTATTTTGCCGGCACCTTCGTCGATGTGGTTCGACGCCATCGGCAAGCGCCTGCCCTCGCCGCTCTACCCCGGCTACGACACGCTCGGCCAGCTCGAATACATTATGAAGACCGGCTATGACTATTCATGGTTCATCCTGACCCAGAGCATCATCAAAAAAGAATTCGCGCTGTCGGGCTCGGAGCAAAATCCGGATCTCACCGGCAAAAGCTGGCGCATGACCATCCGCCGCGCGTTCAACAAGGGCGCCCCCGATCCTGTCGAAGCCTTCAAGGCGAAGGGCATCGACTTCATCGTCCGCGACAACCTCGATGATCTTGTCGCCGCCATGAACAAGCTCAGCGGCACGAACCTGCTCGACGCAACATCGATCAAACAACAGATTGAGGCGCGCGACCGCGAGATCGACAACCCCTACGTCAAGGATACCCAGATCATGGGCATCCATAACGCGCGGCGTTACGTCGGCGACAAACTCATCCGCACCGCCAAGCCGCACAAGATTCTCGATCCCGCGCATGGACCGCTGATCGCGGTGAAGCTCAACATCCTGACGCGCAAGACGCTCGGCGGCTTCGAGACCGATCTCGACTCACGTGTGTTCGGCAACGACGGCAACATTATTCCGGGCCTTTACGCTGTCGGCGAAGCCGCAGGTTTCGGCGGCGGCGGCGTGCATGGCTATCG
>CALRLJ020000068.1:0-12053 GCA_943368635.1 Sediminibacterium ginsengisoli
GGCATCGTGGCGGAGAAATTTTCACACAGAGAACCGGTCTCACAAACCATATGAGTTCCGACCCGACCATCGCTTGGAAAGCGCCGCTAGCTTACAGACCGTTCTGACTTGCAAGCCCGCCCAAGGTTCTCAAACCGCGCTGATCAGAAGAGCCGTGGGCGACACGACGTAATAAGAAATACACGAGGCACGGCTACTCGCAACGGAATTGATTTTGCTGCGCGCGGTTGGCGCGCGCTTTGCGAGCGATGCGAAACCGGCGTGGCGGGATGACAAAACGGCAAGGTTTTGAATCTGTGCACAGATTCGAAAAGTCGGACAACTATGACAAATGGAGCAATCGTCAAATCTTCCTTCATAAATAATTTAAGATTCATCAGGCGGTGCACGCGTTTTCCAAGTGCTACCGCGCGCTATGCCGATAAGGCCTTCGCCATGCGTGTATTTTTGTGATCGGCAGAACAGGGTAACCCCTGACGTGATTTCGATCCCGGCGCATCGGCGCGCTTGCAATTTCAGAATATCGAAAGCGCGGCGTGTTTCACGCGCTTGCAAATCGGAATCGGTGTTTGCCTGCCGTCGATCGGATCGCAGCGAAGGTTGTCGGGAGATTGCGCAAGAGATTGCCCAAGGACTGCCGGTGAGATTGGACCTTAAGCGATGGTGCAGATGCAAAAGAAAAAGCCCGGCGTCAGCCGGGCTTTTTCGTCAGTCAGCATTTTCAGATTGCGCTCTGCGGAACTTACTTCGCGAGCTTGGCGATCTGATGGGTCAGGCGCGAGACCTTACGGCTGGCATTGTTCTTGTGAATGATGTTGCGCTGGGCTGCCTGCATCAGATCCGGCTCGGCCTGCTTCATCGCTTCGAGGGCCGCGTTGCGGTCGCCGTTCTTGATGGCTTCCTCGACGTTGCGAACCGAACCGCGCATCTGGGTGCGGCGCGACTTGTTGACTACGGTACGGCGGGCAATCTTGCGCGTCGCTTTTTTGGCAGAGGTCGTATTGGCCATGGTCTCTCGGTTTCTCTCGGTCGGTCAGTCCGCGGCTGTGAGCCGCCAGAGCGATCGGTATCGACCGTTCGGCCGATGATGGGTGAAAATCGGGTGTTCTTGAAAATGTTCTTGTCCGAGAGCTTGCTTAAAACGACACGCTCTTAAAGAACATCGGCGGCAGGATTGCGCCCGCCGCCAGTTGCGGGTTCTTATAGGGATACTGGCCTGCACCGTCAACGATTTCCGGGCCTATTTTGGCCCTCTCGGGGCGGGTTTGGGCCGGGTTGGCGTTCTGGTCGGGTTCGGCGAAGTGATTGAAATAATGAGGGTGAACGATGATCCGTGGGTTTTTTCGTCTGATCGGGCTATTTCTGCTGGTCATCGGCTTTCTGTCGCTGGTTTACGACGGGGCCCGAACCATTGCCGACCAGACGCTGCGGATCACGCGGCTTGGCGAGCTGTGGAACGACATTAATCAGGCCAGCCAGCAGTCGTTTCAGGCCATGGTCGAGGGTGTCTCGCCGCTGCTCTGGAACAGCGTGATGAAACTGCTGCTGAACCAGCCGGCATGGGCCGTGATGGGGATTCTGGGCATCGTGCTGATGCTGCTGTTCCGGCCGAGCAAGCCACTGATCGGCTATTCGCGGAATTGAACCGCGTCACCAGGTTCGCCTGGCGGATGGAAGCCCGAACGCGCGCGCCGGAATTTCAAGGGGCGATGCCGGATATATGATGAGCGACGGGTGCGTAACGTCCTCACACCGGCTGCGTAAAGCCAACTATATAGAGTGACGCGAACTCATAAGGAGCAAGCCATGTTCTTCTCCCGCAAACCCCTCGATCTGCCGAGTGCCGCCGATGCCCTGCCGGGCCGCGCGACGGAGCTTCCGACCGCGAAGACCCACTTCGTCAACGGCCATGCGCTCAAGGGGCCTTATCCTGAAGGTCTTGAGACGGCCGTGTTCGGCCTCGGTTGTTTCTGGGGCGCCGAGCGCAAGTTCTGGGAAATGGACGGCGTTTACGTCACAGCGGTCGGCTATGCCGGTGGATCGACGCCGAACCCCACATATGAAGAGACCTGTTCGGGCCGCACCGGCCACACCGAAGCGGTGCTGGTGGTGTTCGATCCGAAGAAGGTGTCTTACGAGGCGTTGCTGAAGACGTTTTGGGAAAGTCACAACCCGACGGAAGGCATGCGCCAGGGCAACGACATCGGCACCCAGTATCGCTCGGCGATCTACACAACCAGCGACGCGCAGATGAAAGCGGTGCTGGCCTCGAAGGACGCCTACAACAAGGCGCTCAAGGACAAACGCTACGGCTCGATCACCACCGAGATCAAGCCGGCAGGTGCGTTCTATTTCGCCGAGGACTACCATCAGCAATATCTGGCGAAGAATCCCGCCGGTTACTGCGGTCTCGGCGGAACCGGCGTCTCATGCCCGATCGGTGTGGGTGTCGGCGCATGATCCGGAAAAGTAGGAACCGGTTTTCCGATCGGATCATGCGCAGTTAGATCGCTTACCCTTTATTAACCATAAGTGCCGCAAACCGGGCCTGTCTCTCATCAAGAGGACAGGCCCGGAGCGTTTTATGCGTGCGTCGCGATGGTCGCTGATCGCTGTCGTTTTTTATGGGCTCGCAGTGTCGGGCTGCATGCAGACGTCCGCATCTGTGACGACCGGTTATGCCCCGGTCGATGAGCCGTATCGGCTCGATGCCGGCGACAGGTTGCGCATCGTCGTTTACGGCCAGGAAGGCCTCACCAACACTTACGCGGTCGGTGCGAGCGGCGCGATCACCATGCCGCTGATCGGGTCGGTGCCCGCACGCGGGTTGACCCCGGCGCAGCTGGCCGCCTCGGTCACCGCGCGGCTGAAGAAGGGCTACCTGCGCGAGCCTTACGTGGCCGCCGAAGTCGAGACCTATCGTCCGTTCTTCATCCTCGGTGAAGTCGCAGCACCCGGACAATATCCTTACGTCCCGAACATGACGGTCGAGAGTGCGGTGGCGATTGCCGGCGGGTTCACGCCGCGCGCGCAGCGTTCGGGGATCAAGCTCACGCGCGTGGGCGAGGGCGGAGCCGCACTGGCCATCGTGCCGCCCGGCACGTTCCTCAAGCCCGGCGATACGATTTCTGTCGCCGAGCGGTGGTTCTGAGGCGCTTCTATTTCAGGTTTTTGCCGAAGAACGCGAGGCTACGCTGCCAGGCCAGATCCGAGCTGGCTTTATCATAGCTGGCGCGCTCGTCGCAGCCGAAACCGTGCTGTGCGCCGGGATAGACAAACACCTCAACGTCGGGCCGCTTGGTCTTGATGGTCTCGACGTCGGTCAGCGGAATGCCGGTGTCCTTCTCGCCGAAATGCAACTGGGTCGGCACTGTTGGCTTGTCATCGGCGAACCGCACCACCGCGCCGCCGTAATAGCCAACCGCAGCACTCAAACCCGAAAGCTTTGTCGCCGCCGCATAGGCAATGCTGCCGCCAAGGCAGAATCCGACAATGCCGACCGGGCCTACATCTTTCACCGCGTCGATAGCAGCCTGCGTATCGCGCAGCATCGCAGCCCAGTCGGGGCTTGCGACGAATTTCCGCGCCACAGCCACTTCATCCGGCGAATAGCCCGACTGAAAGTCCGGCTCGATCCGGTCGAAGATCGCCGGTGCGATGGCGACGTAACCCTCGTTCGCCAGCCGGTCGCAGATATTGCGGATGTGGGAATTCACGCCGAAAATTTCCTGAATCACCACAATGGCGGCTTTCGGCGCGGAAGCCGGGTCGGCGCGATAGCCGCCGAGCTTAAATCCATCCGAGGCGGTCAAGGTTACGGTCTGTCCCATGCGGACGTCCTTCCGTGTTTAAATCAGGGGGAGAGATGTCAACTGGCGGTCAGCGCCACATCCAGTTGCGGCTCCAGTCGGCCTTCCAGCCGGTGAGGCGGCCGCCGCGGAACTGCAGATAGAGCGGATCGTCGCGGAACGACCACCGCGCTCCGACATTGCGGATCACCAGAAAGATTTCGTTGCCCGGCCGTCCGCTCACATAGCTCAAAGGCTGTCCCAGCGCGTCGGTCGCATCGTCCACGCTCATGCCGAACACCAGCGGCGTGTGATTGGACAGCGTGGTGGTGAACGGCGAGGGCGGCGACTGCCCTGCGCGCACAGGCGTATGCACAAGAGTGAGGGCGACAAGCGAAGCGAACAACACTAGTTTCATGGCCAAAGTGTTCTTCGATTTGCCGTGCAAGGCAAGCCGAAAGACAAATGAAACTCCGGGGAAGGGATCACTTTTGGCGGCATTGCGGATAGGTGCGGGTTCGGCGTGGTGGGGTGACCGCATCGAGCCGGCTAAACTCAACGCCGAGCGGGGCGATCTCGACTATCTCTGCTTCGAGACCATGGCGGAGGCCACGGTGTCGGCGGCGCAGGTGCGCAAACGGCGCGATCCGTCGTTTCCCGGATACGACACCTATCTCGACGACCGTATGAAGGCAGTCCTGCCGGGATGCTTGGCGCGCGGCACGAAGATCATCAGCAACCAGGGCTGGATCAATCCCGACGGCGCGGCGCAGCGCATCGTCGAACTGCTGCGCGAGCATGGCGCACAAGGAAAGGGTAAGGGGAAAAAGGTCGCCGCGGTTTCCGGCAGCCTCATCACCGACCGGATCGCCGCTCTTGGCGGCACCATTCTGGAAAACGGTGCGCCGGTCGCTTCGATTGCGTCCGACATTATTTCGGCGGAGGCCTATCTCGGCGCGGAGCCGATCGTCGAGGCCCTGCGTCAGGGCGCGGACATTGTCATCACCGGGCGCGTTGCGGACCCGTCGCTGTTTCTCGCGCCGATGATGCATGAATTCGGCTGGCGCGCGGATGATTTCGCCAGACTCGGCGCGGGCAGTGGCCTCGGTCATTTGCTGGAATGCGGCGCGCAGGTCACCGGAGGCTATTTCGCCGATCCCGGCTTCAAGGATGTGCCGAACCCGTGGGATCTGGCGTTTCCGATTGCCGAGGTCGAGAGTGACGGCGCTGCGGTGATTGCAAAGGTCTCAGGCACCGGCGGAGCGATCAATGCCATGACGGTGAAAGAGCAGATGCTCTACGAAGTCCACGATCCGGCGAACTACATCACGCCGGACGTGGTGGTCGATTTCACCACGGCAGCACTTGAGCAGGTCGGGCCGGACCGGATGCGCGTGACCAATATCGGCGGCAAGCCGCGCACGCCGACGCTGAAAGTCTCAATGGGATGCATGGAAGGGTTCATCGGCGAGGACATGTTCTTCTATGCGGGGCCGGGCGCGCTGCGCCGCGCGCAACTCGCAAAGCAAATCCTCGAACAGCGGTTTCGGATCGTTGGCCTTCAAGCCGACGACCTGCGCATCGACTTTCTCGGCCTCAACGCCATTCACGGCGAGGCGACCCCGCTCGATGCGCCGGAGCCTTATGAGGTGGCGGTGCGTGTCGCAGCGCGCTGCAAGACGCGCGAGGAGGCTTCGAAGGTCGGCCGCGAGATCGACGGCATGGCGGTGTCCGGGGTGGCGATGACCGGCAAGCGGGTGCCGCATCAGGACCGCGCCCGCGAGATTATCGGGGTGTGGTCCACTCTGGTGCCGCGTGAGCAGGTCGCCCCCGTCATCACCTGGTATGAGAGCTGACGCCATGCAGGGAGTTTTACAGGTTAAACTGGAACGCGTGGCGCATGTGCGCTCCGGCGACAAGGGCAACACCTCGAATATCGCGGTGATCGCCTATCGCGATGAGCTTTATCCCTTGCTGAAACAGCAACTGACGGCGGCGCGGTTCAAAGAATTCTATCGCGGCGCGATCAAGGGCGGTATCACACGATACGAAGCCGACAATCTGGCTGCGCTGAATTTCGTCGCGGAAGGCGCGCTCGGCGGCGGCGTGTCGCGCAGCCTCAGCCTCGACAACTACGGCAAGGCGCTGTCGGCGGCGATCCTCGGCTTTCCGATCGAGGTGCCGGAGCAATTCGGCAACCTGCTGCGCGGCGGATAAACTTCGATCCGTATCGAAACAACAATCTACGCCGGCGTGACAACATCGCGGCGAACAGGAATGACGCACGACATGACTCTCGCAATCGAGACGCCGCCAGCGCGCACCGCGACCAATATTGCCTTGCTGGTGCTGCTGGCGACGCTATGGGGTGCGGCCTACACGCTGGTCAAGATCGGGGTCGAGACCATTCCGCCGCTGACCCTGATCGCCGGGCGCACCTTGATCGCAGGCAGTATCCTGCTGGCGATCATGCGCCTGCGCGGCATCACGATGCCGCGCGATCCGGCGGTATGGAAGCGGTTCATGATTCAGGCCTGCCTCAACAGCGTGGTGCCCTTTACGCTGATCGCCTATGCGGAACGCCATGTCGGCGCGGGCCTCGCCACCATTCTGGGGTCGAACGCGCCGATCTTCGCTTTTCTGCTGGCGCTGCTATTCGTGCGTCACGAGCGTCCGACCTTGCGCCAGTCGTTTGGCGTTGCGGCGGGTCTGGCCGGGATCTGCTTGGTTGTCGGCGTCGATGCCTTCAACGGATTGGGACAGGACGTCATCGCCCAGCTTGCGCTGGTGCTTTCCGCCGTTCTGTTCGGCGCGGCCGCGCTGTTCGGGCGCAACTTCAATGGACTCGATTCGATGGTGCCTGCCGCCGGATCGATGATCTGCGGCGCGGTGATGCTGACGCCGCTCTGTGTGATCGTCGATCGGCCATGGATGCTGACCCCATCGGCGGCATCCATCGCCGCCCTGATCGCGCTTGCGGTGTTCTCGACCGCGCTCGCTTTCGTGATCTACTTTCGCCTGATTCAGACGCTGGGATCGGTCGGTACCACCGCGCAGGCTTACCTGCGTGTGCCGCTCGGAGTCGGCCTTGGCGTCGTGTTTCTGGGTGAAACCCTGCCGCCCACGGTCTGGATCGGTCTGGTTTGCGTGGTGGTGGGAATCGCCGCGATGACAATCCCGCAACGCACAGTTTCTCAACCCAATTAGCTGCCTTTTACTTGCCGCGTTGCACAAACGGATTGCCGCGGTGGTGCGGCGATACTTTTTATTTTTACTAATTCTAATTTGCGTTGCCAGCGGTTGCGAACGCGACCATTCTGCGGTGGCTCGCTACCGACCGGTGCGTGGCGGGCGGACGACCTCGATGTGAGTCATCGCCGTAAGCGATGTCGTGCACCGGCA
This sequence comes from Sediminibacterium ginsengisoli, assembly GCA_943368635.1. Lineage (GTDB taxonomy): Bacteria > Pseudomonadota > Alphaproteobacteria > Rhizobiales > Xanthobacteraceae > Afipia. The sequence goes on from CALRLJ020000068.1 coordinate 7,191, forward strand.
GGGAACGCAAAAATGCCGACGATAAGCATTAACGGGCGGAATATGTCCGTCGACGCGGCGAACGATACGCCGCTGCTCTGGGTCATTCGCGAGCAATTGCAAATGACCGGTACCAAATTCGGTTGCGGCGCGGGTCTGTGCGGCGCCTGTACGGTTCACGTCAATGGCGAAGCCGTGCGTTCGTGCCAGACAGCGCTGGGCGACGTCTCGGGCAAGAAGATCACCACCATCGAAGGTTTGAGCGCCAAGGGCGACCATCCGTTGCAGAAGGCCTGGATTCTCGAGCAGGTGCCGCAATGCGGTTACTGCCAGTCCGGCCAGATCATGCAGGCAGCGTCGCTGCTGTCGAAGAACACCAATCCGACCAAGGACGAAGTGGTCGCGCATATGGACGGCAACCTGTGCCGCTGCATGACCTATTCGCGGATTCAGAAGGCGATCATGCGGGCCGCCGCTGACATGCGCACCGCTTCGAATGCGCCGGCTGATCGGAGAGCAACATGAACAAGCACATCAAGGTCAATTCATCGACCGATCTCAGCCGCCGCTCGTTTATCGTCGGCACCTCGGCTGCAGGTCTTGCGCTCGGCTTCGCATCGGTGACGGGTTCCAGTGCGCTGGCCGCACCCGCGAACTTCGATCCGAGCGTCTGGTATTCGATCGCGCCGGACGGGCTTGTCACTGTCACCTGCGGCAAGGCCGATATGGGTCAGCACATTGCATCGACCATGGCGCAGCTGGTGGCCGAAGAACTCGGCGCAAGCTGGAAGGACATGCGGGTTCAACTCGCCTCCAACGATCCGAAGTACAACGATCCGGTTCTCGGCGCGCAGATCACCGGCGGCTCGTGGAGCACGATGATGAACTTCGACGCCATGAGCCGCGCAGGTGCTGCCGGCCGCATCGCGTTGACCGAAGCCGCCGCCGCCATGATGGGCGTTCCCGCCGGTGAACTGGTGGTGCGCGATTCAAAAATCTCGCATGCGAAGTCGAAGAAATCGGCCTCGTTCGCCGAGATCGTGAAAAGCGGCAAGGCGACCAAGAAGTTTTCGGCGGACGAGTTGAAAGCGCTCAAGCTCAAGACGCCGGATCAGTACACGCTGGTCGGCCAGTCGATCCCGCAGATCGACATTCCGTCGAAGACCAACGGCACGGCGAAGTATGGCATCGATACGTTCCTGCCCGGCATGGTCTACGGCAAGATCGTGATGCCGCCGGTGCGCTATGGCGCGACGGTGAAGTCGGTCGATGACAGCGCGGCCAAGAAGATTCCGGGCTTCATCAAGGCGGTGACGCTGGAGGACAAGACCGCCACCACCACGGGCTGGGTGGTGGCCGTGGCCAACACTTACGCCAACGCCAAGAAAGCGGCGGATGCGCTGAAAGTGACTTACGACAACGGGCCGAACGCCAAGGTCTCCAGCGAAACGCTGCTGGCAGAAGCGAAGCGGCTGCAGGCTGACAATGCGACCGGGTTGTTTTTCGTCAAGAACGGCGACACCGCGGACGCACTCGGCAAGGCATCGAAGGTGATGGAGGCGGAGTACACCACCAACATCAACATCCATGCGCCGATGGAGCCGATGAATGCCACGGCCGAGCTGAAGGGCGACATCTGGCACGTCTATACCGGCAACCAGTTCGCCACCCGCTCGGGCGGAATCGCGGCCGGTGCGCTGGGCGTCGATCCGAAGTTCATCGTCATGCATCAAGCCTGGCTTGGCGGCGGCTTCGGTCGGCGTCTCGACGGCGACATGCTGATTCCAGCGGTGCTGGCGGCCAAGGCCGTCGGCAAGCCGGTGAAGGTGATCTATTCGCGCGAAGACGACATGACGATGGACTTCTCGCGTCCATTGACCTTCCAGAAGATCAAGGCTGGCCTCGACGACAGCGGCAAGCTGGTGGCGTTCAATCATGACGTCGTCAGCGCCTGGCCGACCAAGCGCTGGGGCATTCCGGCGTTCCTGTCGCCGGATGTCGAGAAGAAGGGCGCGCTCGATGCCTTCACGGTGAACGGCGCGGACTTCTTCTACACCGTGCCCAACCACAACGTCCGCGCCATCATCAACGAGATGGCACAGTCGGCCACGCCATCGGGCCAGTTGCGCTCGGTGGCACCCGGCTGGACCTTCTGGGCGGTGGAAAGCATGCTCGACGAGCTGGCGGTTGCGGCGGGGAAAGATCCGGCGCAATTCCGCATCGAACTGCTCGACGGCGCCGGTGCCAACAATGGCGGTGCGCAGCGGCTGCGTAACACGTTGTTGGCGGCGATGGGTCTTGCCGGTTACGGCACCAAGAAGCTGCCCAAGGGTGAAGGCATGGGCGTCGCCTGCGTGTCGTCGCAGGAACGCGCCACTGCGAGCTGGACGGCTTGCGTCGCCCATGTCGCGGTGGATGACAGCGGCGAGGTCAAGGTGAAGAAGCTCACCGTTGCCACCGATGTCGGCACGCAGGTGAACCCGGACGGTATCCGCGCTCAGGTCGAGGGCGCAGCGCTGTGGGGCATGTCGCTGGCGCTGCTTGAGAAGGCCACCATGAAGGATGGCGCGATCGAGCAGACCAACTTCGATACCTACACACCGATGCGAATGAGCCAGATTCCGGAGGTGGCAGTCAACGTCATCGCCAATGGCGAACCCGCAACCGGCGTCGGCGAACCTGCGGTCACGGTGGTGGCGCCTGCACTCGCCAACGCGATCTACAACGCGGTCGGTGCGCGCGTCCGCGCATTGCCGATCACGGCGGATGCGGTGAAGGCCGGCATGAAGAAGGCCTAGGCTGCGCCTGACGCATCGTGACAACAACAACCGGAGGCATCGTGAGATGCCTCCGGTTTTCGTTTGCAAAAGACCGAGGCTTACACCCTTCCAGCCGATCCGTTCCGCCGCGTCATAAAATCCGTGCCGCGGGGCCGATGGCAGCGGCGCCCCGGACGCTGAATCCCGGTCACAGATTCGTTGCTTGACGGGCTGCGGGCCCGGAGGAACGGTCATTCGGGCATTTGCCGCAGCACCGGAGATCGCAAGCGATGAACAAGCAGAGACTCACTCTATGCGCTGTGGCTCTCGCGACGGTTTCCGTGCTCGGTGCAACGCCGTCATGGGCGAGGGACTATCCGTTTTGCAGAAAGGCCGAGGCGGGCCCGGGCGATTGCCGGTACGATACCTACGAGCAGTGCCTGGCTTCGGTGTCCGGCACGTCGAGTTACTGTCAGCAGAATTTCTGGCTTCCGAAAGCCGATCCGGGTGTTCGGCAACGCCGTTCGCGCCGCGAATCTTCTTCCTGAAGCGACCCTGCCCATCCAGCGGCATTTCTCATTTGACGAAATTGCGCAGGCATCGCCAATGACCGCGCAAAGCATGCACGCGTGCGGCAATCTGTCCGTTATACAGAGCGCGCCCTCTTAAGCTGAATTTTCCCCTAACGCGAACACGCAGGACATTGAGCCGGCGCGATATTGCAAGCGGTTGCGCGGCATCCCGCACCTGCAAACAGGGGAATCGGGCGGTGTCCCGCTTCGGACCCAATCTTAACCGTGTCACTTTACCCAAATGAAATTCGCGCATGTGCTTATGGCGCTGGGGACACGTGCTTTGATGCGAAAGACATATTAGAGTGATGAATTCAGGACGCATCAGCCATCTCGGAGCGGCGCTCAAACGCAAAATGTCGTGCGGCGACGATCACAGCTTGCGCCGCAAGCTTCTGATCGGCACCGGGATCGCGCTTGTCTGCACAGCTATTCTGGCGATGAGCGTGATCGTCCGATCGCTCGGCGATTATCAGCGTGCGCGCCAGAATCTTCACGGGCTGGAGAGCTACCGGCTGATCCTCGACACCGCCAATCTTCTTTCGGCCGAACGCGGGCCGTCGAACAGCGTGCTCGGCGATACCGGCATGATGCATGGTGCGCTGCGCGAACGCCTCACCGCATTTCGCGCGCGATCCGACGCCATCCTCGATGAGCTATCGGCCAGCGCAGGCGTGCCCCCGGAATTGCTTGCGCCGACCAAGGCGCAGCTTCGGATCGGCCGGCAGGAGGTGGATCGCGTCGCGGCGATTCCGCACGATCTCCGTCATCTCGAAGACGTGCAGTCGGTGATCGAGAATATGTTCGATGTGGTCGACATCTTTCAGTCTGTTGTCGCGTGGAAAGCCGGTGCCTTGACGGCGCAAAATCCAGAACTGGCAGCCCCGGTAATGACCGGGCGGATGTTCGGCGAGCTGCGCGAATATGGCGGCAGGATCGCGTCGCAGATCATGGCGCCGATCGCCGTCAGCCAGCCGTTGCCATTGAAGAATCTGGTCGACAGCAACAGGACTCGTGGCCGCATCCTCGAATTGTGGCGGTTGGCCGGCGACCGGCAGATGATCGGCCACGACGATCCGCGTCTTCTGGCCGATCTGCGCGATGCCGAGCAGATGTTCTTCGGCGAGGGCTTAGGTGTTCTCGATGGACTGATCGCGGAAGGCCGCAAGTCCGGCAACTACACGATGACGGCGGACGAGTTCACCGTCCGCTTCGTCAAGACCCTGAAGCCGCTGGAACGCCTGCGTGGAGATTTTCTCGATGTGACCATCGAGCGGCTGACCGCGCGCCGCAATGCTGCGCTGGTGACGCTTGCCGGAACCATCGCCGTTACAACAATCATTCTCGGCATTCTGTTCGGCCTGCTGGTCGCGGCCCAGCGGTTTGTGTTCGCTCCGTTGATGCGGGCACGGGACGCTGTGATTGCGCTGGCCGAAGATCGCCCGGTCGCGCCGCATCCCGCGCAGCGCTATGCCACCGAAACCCGCCGTCTGTTCGATGCCATCGCGGTGCTGCGCGACAGTCTCGCCGAGCGCGCGACGCTGACCCGGAAA
>CALRLJ020000069.1:0-12039 GCA_943368635.1 Sediminibacterium ginsengisoli
AGATCATGGCCGCGAGATAGCCGCGCCCGTCGCCCAGCACCACGGCTTCGGCGACATAGGGCGAGAACTTCAGCTTGTTCTCGATATATTGCGGAGAGAAGCGGTCGCCGCGCGCGGTCTGCGCCATATCCTTGATGCGGTCGATGACCACAAGCTGCTTTGCGGGGTTGAAATAGCCGGCGTCGCCCGAATGCATCCAGCCGTCGCGGATTTCGGCCGCGGTAGCGGCTTCGTTCTTGTAGTAGCCGGCGAACATGTTGGGGTGACGCACCACGATTTCGCCAACGCCGTTGATGTCGGGATCGCGAATTTCGATCTCGACGCTGCTGCCCATGGCGACACCTGTGGTGTCGGGATCGACTTCGTCAGCTTTGTGAAGTGTGAACGCGCCGAGCGTTTCGGTCTGGCCGTACAGCGTGCGCAGCGGAACGCCCATGGCGCGGAAAAACTTGAAGGTATCGGGGCCGAGTGCCGCGCCGCCGGTCGCAGCCGACCGCAGCCGCGTGAAGCCGAGGCGGTCGCGCAATGCGCGAAACACCAGTGTTTCCGCGACCAACGATGTCTTGCCGTCAGCGAGCGCCGAGAGACCCGCCTTCATGCCGGTTTCGTACAGGCTCTGCTTCATGGCCGAGGCGTCCATCACGCGGGCACGAACGTCGGCGGCGATGGCTTCCCAGATGCGCGGCGCGAACAGCACGAAGGTCGGCGCGATCTCGCGGAAATCGTTCATCATGGTGTCGGCCTGCTCGACGAAGTTGATCTTCATCCGCGAGAGCAAACCTTTTCCGAGCGCGTAAACCTGCTCCATGATCCAGGGCAGGGGCAGTACGGACACGTATTCGTCGTCCGGGCCTTTCGGATCGAACGAGAGATAAGTCGCGCAATGGCGCAGCACGCTGCCCGCCGTCAGCATCGCAAGCTTCGGGTTCGAGGTGGTGCCGGAGGTGGTGCAGAGAACGGCGACGTCGTCGCTTCTGGTCGCATCGACCATCTGGTCGTAAAGCTGCGGCTCGCGCGCGGCGCGGTCACGGCCCATCTGCGCAAGTTTTGCGGCGTCGATCAGGCGCGGGTCGTCGTATTTCCGCATCCCACGCGGATCGGAATAGACAATATGCTTGAGGTGCGGCGCGCGGTCGCCAAGCTCGAGCAGCTTGTCGACCTGCTCTTCGTCCTCGGCGAACACGATCTTGGTCTCGCCGTAAGTCAGCAGATACAGGACTTCCTCAGCGAGCGATTCACGATACATGCCGAGCGACATGCCGCCGATGGCGTGAGCGGCGACTTCCGCCGCGACCCAGTCCGGGCGATTGTCGCCGATGATGCCGATGACATCGCCGCGCCTCAGCCCAAGCTCGATCATGCCGAGCGCGAAGTCACGCACGCGGGTCTGGTAGTCGTTCCAGGTAAAGACGCGCCAGAGACCGAAGTCCTTTTCGCGCAGCGCGATTTCGTTGCCATGCTCCTTGGCATTGAGCCGCAGCATCTTGGGATAAGTGTCGGCCTGCGCGACGCGGCCTGCATAATCCATCATGCCGAGGCCTCCGCGATGGGAAGTGTATCGTCCAGCGCGTCGAGCACTTCGTCCTCTTCACCGAGATAGGCCTTGCGCACATGCGGATCGTCCAGCACGTCGGCGGGCAGGCCCTCGGCGATCTTGCGGCCGAAATCCAGCACGGTGACGCGATGGGAAATGTCCATCACCACGCCCATGTCGTGCTCGATCATCATCACCGTCATCCCGTATTCTTCGTTGAGATCGACGATGTAGCGGGCCATGTCTTCCTTCTCCTCGAAGTTCATGCCGGCCATCGGCTCGTCGAGGAGGATCAATTTCGGTTCAAGCGCCATGGCGCGCGCGAGTTCAACGCGCTTGCGCAGGCCGTAGGAGAGGGTGCCTGCGGTGGCCTTGCGCACCGATTGCAGGTCGAGGAAGTCGATGATCTCTTCCACCTTGCGGCGGTGTTCGAGTTCCTCGCGCCGCGCGCCGGTCAGCCAGTACAGCGAGCCGGTGATGAAATTGTTTTTCAGCAGGTGATGCCGCCCGACCATGATGTTGTCGAGCACGGTCATGTGGTGGAATAGCGCAAGATTCTGGAACGTGCGGCCGATACCGAGGGCCGCGCGTGCATTCGGCTTGAGGCCGGTAATGTCGCGGTCCTGATAGAAAAGCCGTCCTTCGGTCGGGGTGTAGCGGCCGGAGACGCAGTTGACGATCGAGGTCTTGCCGGCGCCGTTGGGGCCGATGATCGAAAACAGCTCGCCTTCCTTGACGCCGAAGCTCACGTCGGTCAGCGCGCGGACGCCACCGAACCGCAATGAGACCCCCCGCACCTCTAATGCGTAAGCCACTCAAATCCTCCCAGATACGGCGCTTGGCGCGCTCTTTATCCATGGTTCGATACCAAGGCCCGATCCTATACCGGCGGGCCGTAGTAAGCCATTATACGAATGATGCTTTGCGCCGCGGGGCGCGTCTGTCCCAGCCGTCCTTACGGCAAACCGCGACACTGAAATGTCTTGTGCCTGACAATTCGTTGGGCAATTTCAGTGCGCGCGCGGTATACCCAACGAACATTCTACCGCGCCGCAACATTTAGCGGCGTGAGAGGCAGTCGAGACAGCATGATTTCTGCGGAATACCTCAAGCGCATCGCGGTCTGGTCACGCGAGCTGACCGAGCGGGAAATCGAGGTCGCTTGTTCCGGCATTGTCGAAAAGTCGTTCGGCGCGAACGAATTCATCTGTATGCGTGGCGATCATTTCGAATACTGGATGGGTGTGGTCACCGGGCTGGTCAGGATCGGCACCGGCTCGCGCGACGGCAAAGCCGTCAGCTTTACCGGCATGACCAACGGTGCGTGGTTCGGCGAAGGAACTGTGCTCAAGAACGAAGCGCGGCGGTATGACGCGGTGGCGCTGCGCGATACGCGGCTGGCGCTGATGAATCGCGCGACCTTCTTCTGGCTGTTCGAGAACAGCGTCGGGTTCAACCGCTTCCTGGTGGGGCTGCTGAACGAGCGGCTCGGCCAGTTCATGGGCCTGGTCGAATACGGCCGGATGCTCGATGCCAAGGCGCGGCTCGCGCGCTGCATCGCGTCGATGTTCAATCCTATTCTCTATCCGGACGTGACGCGCCATCTGGAGATCACGCAGGAAGAGCTTGGCGCGATTTCCGGCATCTCCCGGCAGAACGCCAACCAGTGCCTCAAGACGCTGGAGAAGGAAGGCCTGCTGCGGCTCGAATACGGCGGCGTCACCGTCGTCGATCTCGACCGGCTGCGCGGGTATGGGGAGTAGCGCGAAAGCGCTTTCGCTACCGCGATACTTTCGGCTTCGATTTGAGCAGCCTGCGGATTTTGTCTGCGTCTGCCGGCGTCGCGGGATTGTAGATCACCATGCCGAGATCGGGCCGGCCGTCGACGGCGAAGGCTGAATACTCCATTGCCAGCGAACCGGCGACGGGGTGGTGCAGAATCTTCGCACCGTCGCCATGAGTGCGTACATCGTTGTCGCGCCACATCGCTTCGAATTCCGGGCTGAGACTGCAAAGCTCATCGACAAGGGATTGAATTTCTTTCACGGCCCCGGCGCGCGCGGCGTCCGCGCGGAACGCCGCCACCACATAGCGCGCGACGCTTTCCCAGTTGGGCTGCGCGGCGCGGACGCGCGAGTCGCGGAAGATGAGGCGCAGGATATTGCGTTGGGACGGCTCCAGCTTTGCATAGTCGGTCAGCACCACGGTGGCGGCGCGATTCCACGCGACGACATCCCATGTCGAGGTTTTTACGAAAGCGGGGCTTACCTCAAACGCATCGAGGATGCGTTGCAGTCGCGGCGTGACGCCGTCGATCGTCTTGTAACGAACCTCCGGCGGGCGGCCGAGGCCGAGCAGGAAAATGTGCTCGCGTTCCACATCTGTCAGCATCATGGCGCGGGCGATCCGGTCGAGCACATCGGCGGACGGTGCGCCGCCGCGTCCTTGTTCGAGCCACGTGTACCAGGTGGCGCTGACATTGGCGCGCTGTGCGACTTCTTCGCGCCGCAGTCCCGGCGTTCGCCGGCGCTTGAGGGAAAAACCGAATGTCGCCGGATCGAGTTTGGCGCGACGATCTTTCAGATAAGTCCCAAGCAGGTTGTCGGTTGTCGTCGGCATGGCGGCCTGTTAGTTATTATACCCGTATAATGTCACTACTTTACCAGAATAGCTGAAGCGCTGACAGTTGTCCTCACCAACTCTGGAGGATTTCCTGATGCGTGTTTTCGTGACCGGCGCGACCGGGTTTGTCGGCTCAGCCGTTGTTAAAGAACTGATCGGCGCCGGACATAAAGTCCTTGGCCTTACGCGTTCCGATGCGGGCGCCGCATCCCTTGCGGCGGACGGAGCCGAAGTCCATCGCGGTTCGCTCGAAGATCTCGACAGCCTGCGCAGCGGTGCCGCCGCCGTCGATGGCGTGATCCATATGGCTTTCAATCACGACTTCTCCAGGTTCGTTGAAAATTGCGAGTTGGACCGGCGCGCCATCGAGGCTCTGGGCTCTGGGCTCGAAGGCTCGGACCGGCCGCTGCTGGTCACGTCCGGGCTGGCGCTTGTGGCGCCGGGCCGTCTCGCAACTGAGGAGGATGAGCCTGCACCGGGATTTCCGCGCGTATCGGAAGTGGCGGCTGCGGCGCTGGTTGAGCGGGGCGTGCGGGCAACATCGGTGCGTCTGCCGCCATCGACTCACGGTGCGGGCGATCACGGCTTTGTCCCGCACCTCATCAATCTGGCGCGCGAGAAGGGTGAATCCGCCTATATCGGTGACGGATTGAACCGTTGGCCCGCCACACATCGCTCCGATGCCGCGCGTGTCTACCGGCTGGCGATTGAAGAGGGCGGGCAAGGCGGTCCCTATCACGCCGTCGCCGAAGAGGGCGTGTCGTTTAAGGAGATCGCCGGTGTTATCGGCCGTTGGCTGGGCGTGCCGGTCGTTTCCAAATCGTCCGAGGAAGCCGCCGGTCATTTCGGCTGGTTTGCGAGGTTTGCCGGCATGAACGTGCCGGCGTCGGCCACGCGCACGCGTCAGCGATTGAATTGGCAGCCGACGCAGCCCGACCTGCTCACCGATCTCGATCAGAAGGCATATTTTGAAACGTAGAACGTGTTGGCGTGTCCGGCGCTCTTAAACCTCCAGCCATTCCTTGCGGATGGCCTGGTTGGCCTTGAGATCGGCCGGGGTGCCTTCGAACACGATGCGGCCGTGGCCCATCACGTAGACGCGATGCGAGATGCGCATCGCAATCGACAGCTTCTGTTCGACCAGCAGGATCGAGACGCCGCGCCGCGCGATTTCCGCGAGTAGGTCGCCGACCTGCTGCACGATCAGCGGCGCGAGGCCTTCGGTCGGCTCGTCGATCATCACCAGTTCGGGGTCGCCCATCAGCGTGCGGCAGATCGTCAGCATCTGCTTCTCGCCGCCGGACAGCACGCCCGCAGCGGTATCGGCGCGCTCTTTCAGGTTGGGAAACATCTCGAGCATGTCGTCGAGTTTCCACTTGCCGGGATGCCGGGGATCCTTGACGCCCAGCAAAAGGTTTTGCCGCACGGTGAGGCCGGGGAAGATGTCGCGATGCTCGGGCACGTAACCGAGTCCGAGATGCGCGATCCTGTAGCTCGGCAGGCCGGCGATATTCTTGCCCTTGAAGGTGATGGTGCCGTGCGGTGGCACTTCGCCCATGATCGCCTTGACCGTGGTCGAGCGTCCGACGCCGTTACGGCCGAGCAGGCTGACGACCTCGCCTGCGCCGATACGCATATCGACACCCTGAAGGATGTGGCTTTTGCCGTAATAGGCGTGCAGATCCTGAACTTCCAACATCAGGCAGCTTCCTCGCCCAGATAGGCTTCCTTGACCTTCGAGCTGTTGCGGATTTCCTCCGGCGAGCCCGACGCGATGATGTTTCCGTAAACCAGAACCGAGATGCGGTCGGCGAGGCCGAACACCACGCTCATGTCGTGTTCGACGATCAGAAGCGTCTTGCCGACGGTGAGGCGGCGGATCAATTCCACCGCGCGCTCGGTCTCGGCGTGGCTCATGCCCGCGGTCGGCTCATCGAGCAGGATGACGTCCGCGCCGCCGGCGATGGTGATGCCAATCTCGAGCGCCCGCTGTTCGGCATAGGTCAAAAGACCCGCCGGCACGTCGCGTCGCGAGGTGAGGCTGATGTCTTCCAGAATTTGCGCGGTGCGCTCACGCACTTCCGGCAGGTTGTCGATATTCTTCCAGAACGCGTAGCGGTGTCCGGTCGCCCACAGCACGGCGCAGCGCAGGTTTTCCCACACCGTCATGTTGACGAACACGTTGGTGACCTGAAAGCTGCGCGACAATCCGCGGCGGTTGATCTGATAGGGCGCCAGACCGTCGATGCGCTCGCCCCGCATCAGAACTTCGCCGCTGGTCGGCTTCATGTAACCGCTGATGAGGTTGAACGTGGTCGATTTGCCGGCGCCGTTCGGCCCGATCAGCGCGTGACGTTCGCCCTGCGCGACCTTCAGGTTGAGATCCCGGATCACCTTGGTGAGGCCAAAGCTCTTCTGGACGTCGCGGATTTCGATCGCGTCGGGTTTCATTTCTGACATCATGCTGCCAGCTCCTTCGCGCGCGCGGTCGTGAGCGCTTCGTCCCATGCCATCGCGACCCGCTTCCATGTCATGCGCGCGACGAAGAAGCCGCCCACGATCAGGATCAGCGATACGGCCCATGTGACCGGGCTGGAGGCGTTGAACGGAATGCCGAATGCCCTGATGTTGGGATCTTCGGTCGGGTTCATCGTGTGATGCACGAGGCATTCGATCGCAAGCATCAGGCCGATCAGCAAGGCCAGCGTCGGAACGAAGGCCACCGTGTAGGACGGGATTACCTTTCCAAGCTGGCCGCTGCGGATCAGCGGCCTGTGCATCATCAACAGCCCCGTGAGGCCGCCGGGTGCGAACGCCACCACCATGATGAAGAACAGGCCGAAATACAGCTGCCACACGGTGGTGACATCGCTCAGTGCGAGCGACATGAAAGTCACGAAGATCGCGCCGACCACCGGGCCGATGAAAAATCCGACGCCGCCGATATAGGTCGAGAACAGCACCGTGCCGGACTGGACCGCGCCGAGATAGGCGGAGTTGGCGATCTCAAAATTGATGGCGGCCAGCGCGCCCGCGATGCCCGCAAAGAATCCTGCGAAGGAGAACGCGATGTAGCGCACGACATGCGGATCGTAGCCGACGAATTGCACGCGCTCGGGATTGTCGCGCACGGCGTTGCACATGCGGCCCCATGGCGTGCGGGTCAGCGCATACATCGCGATCATACAGACCAGCGTCCATGCGGCGACCAGATAGTAGATCTGGATTTGCGGGCCGAAGCTCCAGTCGAACAGGCGCATCAGCTTGGTGCGGTTGGCGGATACGCCGCCTTCGCCGCCGAAGAAGGTCCGCAGGATCAGCGCCGAGGACGCCACCAGTTCGGCGACGCCGAGTGAGATCATGGCGAAGGCCGTGCCGCTCCGTTGTGTCGAAACCCAGCCCAGCAGCATCGCGAACACCAGTCCGGTGATGCCGCCGATCAGCGGGATCAGCGGCAGCGGGATTGGCCATTTATGTCCGCCGACAATGTTGATGGCGTGAACGGCGAGAAATCCGCCGAGGCCGTAATACACTGCGTGGCCGAACGACAGCATGCCGGTCTGGCCGAGCAGGATGTTGTAGGACAGCGCGAAGATGATCGAGATGCCGATCAGGCTGAAGGTGGTCAGCGATCCGCCGGACGAAAAGACCTTCGGCAGCACGATCAGCAGCAGCCCGGCAAGGATCCACAGACCGTAGAACTTGGCCTTGTCCGCGCCGGTGGATGGAGGAGGCGCAACGCGCGATACGATTTCGCTCATGTTTCGCGCGTCCCCAGCAGGCCCATCGGCCGGAATACCAAAATAAGAACCAGCAGAACGTAAGGCATGATCGGCGCGATCTGCGCGATCGTCACGTTCCAGATGTCTGACAGCCATGTCGCCGCCCAGTCAGGACTGAGCGGACCGAACATTTCAGAGAGCGATCCGTTCATGGAGACGGCGAAGGTTTGCAGCAGGCCGATCAGCAGCGAAGCGATGAACGCGCCCGGCAGCGAGCCGAGACCGCCGACCACGACGACCACGAACAGGATCGGGCCGAGCAGGCCGGCCATGTTGGACTGAGTCACCAGCGCTGGACCGGCGATGACGCCCGCGACCGCGGCAAGTGCTGTGCCGACGCCGAACACCATCATGAACACGCGGCCGACATTGTGCCCGAGATGGCCGACCATGTGCGGGTGGGTCAGCGCCGCCTGCACGATCAGGCCGATGCGGGTTTTCTTCAACACGGCAAGCAGGCCGATGAAGATCGCGATCGACACGAACAGCATGAACATCTTGTAGGCGGGATAGTTGGTCGAGAAGATCGTGAAGGCGGGAAAATCGAGCGATGCCGGGACACGGAAATCCAGCGGACTCTTGCCCCAGATGATCTGGACGATTTCCTCAATCGCGAATGCCAGCCCGAAGGTGAACAACAGTTCGGCGACATGGCCGTTCTTGTGAACCCGCCGCAGGCCGTAGCGTTCGACAGCGGCGCCGATCAGCCCGGCAAGAACCGGAGCAATGATCAGGGCGGGCCAGAAGCCGAACCAGCGTGAAATCTGAAATCCGAAAAATGCGCCCAGCATGTAGAAGCTGGCATGCGCGAAGTTCAGCACGCCGAGCATACTGAAAATGACGGTCAGGCCGCTGGCCATCAGGAACAGCAGCATGCCGAACAGGACGCCGTTCAGCGTGGATATAACGATGAGTTCGAGCACGACGACGCCTCAAGCGCTGCAAACAGATATGGGAATCGCGGTGTTAAACCGTCATTTTTAGCGAAACGAAGCCGATCCAGCGACGAGTTGTAAGTGACACTGGTCGGCTTCGTTCCTGCTCTGTGTGTTGACGAAGGGCCTTACTTGGGCCGCTCCATCTTGCAGGTGGTCGGCAAGATCGTCTTGTCGGTGTCGATCTTGGCCACGACGCGCCAGCCCCAGCCGGTCTTTTCTTCGTCGAACGGCTCCTTGGCAGAGCGTTCGCCGAGCGATGCGATGTACATCGGCTGGAAGAACTGGTGGTCTTCCTTGCGCATGAAGCCCTTGCCGCCGTTGAAGACTTCAAACTCCATGCCTTCGAGGGCAGCAGCAACCTTCACCGGCTCAAGCGACTTGGCCTTCTCGGCGGCCAGCTTGAACATGCGCATTTCGTTGACAGCACGCGGGTAGAACAGGCTGAAATCGTACTTGGCGCGCAGAGTCTTTTCGAAATCCTGCGATTCCTTGTGCTCGATGTTCGCGACGCCTTCCGCGATCTGGAACACCTGATGGTTCAGACCAGCCTGCTTGATGGCAGTCGGGCCGCCGGTGCCGCCAGCATAATAGGTGTACCAGTTCACCTTGAGGCCTGCGTCGGCGGATGCCTTCAGCAGCAGCGCGATGTCCTGGCCCCAGTTACCGGTGATGACGCTGTCGGCGCCGGATGCCTTGATCTTCGCGATATAGGGCGCGAAATCGGTGACCTTGAGCAGCGGATGCTTTTCGTCGCCGACGATTTCAACGTCGGGGCGCTTTTCCTTGAGCATCGCGCGGGCAGCGGTACGGACCGATTCACCGAAGGAGTAGTCCTGATTGATCAGGTACACCTTCTTCACGCTTTTCGCGTCCTTCATGTAGTTGGTCAGCGCCGCCATCTTGATGTCGGAGTTCGCATCCCAGCGGAAGTGCGAGAAGGTGCACTTGTCGTTGGTCAGGACGGGATCAACCGCGGCATAGTTGAAGAACAGAACTTCCTTGCCGGGATTGCGGTCGTTGTACTTGGCGACGAATTCCGAAATCGCGATTGCCACGGACGAGCCGTTGCCCTGGGTCAGGAAGCGCACGCCGGCATCGATCGCCTTCTGCGCCTGGATCAGGCTTTCCTGCGGATTGGTCTTGTTGTCGTACGGAACGATCTCGACCTTCTTGCCGAGAATGCCGCCCTTGGCGTTCAGCTCATCGGCGAGGAACTGATAGGTCTTGAAGCCGACTTCACCGACGCTGGCGCCGCCGCCGGACAACGGATCGATGTAACCGATTTTCACGGTATCCTGGGCCATTGCCACACCACCCAGCATGGGAAGTGCGAATGCCGCAGCCATCATCATTTTACGCATATTGATCTCCCTCGATTTTCTTTATGAGCGGCCTTTTTTATGAGTGCATAGCCAAGATTTGGATCTTGTGCCACCCGGGCCGTTTCGTGCGGCGGATTGTGGTCCAACGTTCCGCAGGCTGCAAGCCCCCGGCCTTGGGCAGGGTGACGAATGCTTAATTTGCCCATCGGGGCAGGGCCGTGATAGGGGTCCGGTCCGTTCGGCTAGCGGCTACGGATCGCGATATAGATGTGGGTAGGCAAGCAAATGATTGTTTTTTGTGCTGGCCTGCACTTCGGTGATTTTGGTGCCGGATGAGATGGTATGCCAGCAGTAGACAAATTGTGGCCGTTGCGGCCGCCATGCAGGATCGATGATGGCTGTCCTGCCATTTGATCTCAAGGGAAAGCGCGTTTTCGTGGCCGGCCATCGCGGGATGGTGGGCAGCGCACTGGTGCGCCGGCTCGGGCGCGAAGGCGTCGAAATCCTGACTGCGTCGCGGAGCGAACTCGATCTGCTCGATCAGGGCGCGGTCGGACGGTGGTTCGCGGCGATGCGCCCGCAGGTTGTATTTCATGCGGCGGCCAAGGTCGGCGGTATTGTCGCCAACAACACCCTGCGCGCGGAATTCATCTACGAGAATCTCCTGATCGCGACCAATGTCATTCATGCGGCGCATGTGCATGGCGTGGAGAAACTGCTGTTTCTCGGGTCATCCTGCATCTATCCGAAACTCGCGTCCCAGCCGCTGCGTGAGGATTCGCTGCTCACCGATACGCTGGAGCCGACCAACGAGCCGTATGCGATCGCCAAGATCGCCGGCGTCAAGATGGCGGAAGCCTATCGCGACCAGTACGGCAGCGACTTCATCAGCATCATGCCGACCAATCTTTACGGTCCCGGCGACAACTATCATCCGGAATACAGCCACGTCGTCGCAGCGCTGATCCGCCGCTTTCACGAAGCCAAGGCAAGCGGCGCGCGCGAGGTCGTGGTGTGGGGCACCGGCACGCCGCGCCGCGAGTTTCTTTATGTCGATGACATGGCCGACGCCTCGGTCCATCTGATGAAGACTTATTCCGAAGGCGGCCTGATCAATGTCGGGACCGGCGAGGATATTTCCATCGCCGATTTTGCCCGCGTGGTCGCCCGTACCGTCGGATATACCGGCGAGATCGCGTTCGATACCTCGAAGCCGGACGGAACGCCGCGCAAGCTGCTCGATGTCGGCAAGCTGGCGAAGTTCGGCTGGCGGGCGACGACCGCGCTCGATGACGGCATCAAGCTCGCCTATCAGGCGTTCCTGAAAGAGCGTACGTCGTCGTAACGTCGGCTGGTTCCCGGAACCGTCAGGCGATTCACAGCTCACGGAACAGGTGTCGTGTTTCGCCGTTGGCTCTTCATGTCAGGCGCATGGAGAGATTTGATGACTGAAGAAACACGCGAAACATCTACCCTCATCGGCAGCGATAAGGTCGATGGAACCGCCGTTTACGGCGCCGACGGAGACAAGATCGGCTCGATTGAGCGTGTGATGATCGAGAAGATCACTGGCAAGGTGTCCTACGCGGTTCTCTCCTTCGGCGGCTTCCTCGGGATCGGCGACGATCACTATCCGCTGCCGTGGGCCTCGCTTAAATATAATGTCGATCTGGGCGGGTATCAGACAATGATCCCGGTTGAAAAATTACAGGGTGCCCCGAAATACGCCGACGAAAGCGAGTGGGACTGGGCGAGCAACACCCGGACCAAGGGCCTGAGCGACTATTACGGCGTTGCGATGTGAGCCTCCGGTTCAGGAGGATCTAGATGCTCGTCGCGCA
>CALRLJ020000070.1:0-12034 GCA_943368635.1 Sediminibacterium ginsengisoli
GACCTCGGCGCGAAGGATGCCTATATCGCAGCGCTCGAACGCGACAACATTGCCGACTACGAGAGCTTTATCACGACCTATCCCGACGATCCGATGGTCAAGCGGGTGAGGGCGATCGTTGCCGCCCGCCGCGAGGCGATTACCTGGCGGCAGACCTATCGCGCCAACACGCAGCAGGCGTACTGGTCCTATCTGAAGCGCTATCCGAAAGGACCGCATGCGGCAGATGCACGCCGCCGGCTTGCGAACATTGCGGCTGCACTCGAGCCACCGCCGTCATTCGACGCCTATGCGTATGATGTGCCGCCGCCGCCGGACTACGAGTACGAATATATCGACCGGCCTTATCTGATGTTCGGCGATCCGGAGTTCGGATTCGCGCCGCCTCCGCCGCCGCCGATTTACTACCTGCCGCCGCCGCCGGAAGATTTCGTCGTGCTCGATCCGCCGATCTACTACGACGATGCGTATTATCTGCCGCAGCCGATCTTCATCCCAATCCCGATTTTCATTCGTCCGCCGATCTATGTGCGGCCGCCGGTCAATCGTTTCCTGTTCACCAACATCCACAACAGGAATGTCATCGATGGTGTCATTAACCGCCGTCCTCCTCCGGGAGCCAATCGGCCCGGCAGACCGGGCGGCCAATTCAGGCCGGGACGGCCGGGTGCCGGTCCGGGCGGAGGCGCGGCGATCACGCGGCCCGCATTCGCTCCGGGCCTGCCGCCGTCGGCGACGCGCCGCGCGAATCTGATCCGCCAGGGCAAGGTGACGGCTCCGGCCGGCGTCATGCCGGGGCCGCGCCGCGATCGGCCTTCGTTTGGACCGGGACAGGGACGACCGCCGGGTCAGCCGCCGGGCGGCGTGCAGCCCGGCAATCTGCGGCCAGGCAATGTGCTGCCGGGACAGACGCCGGGAGTTCGACCGGGACAGGTCGGCCGGCCCGGACCGGGTGCGCGTCCGCTGCCGAACGCCTTGCCTGCGCCGGGTGCGGCGACCGGCCCGCAACCGGGACGTGATGGCGGCCCGAACCGCTTCGACCGGAGGCCCGGTGGACGCCCTGATTCCGTGCCGCCGTCCGCGCGGCCGGGGACTGCTCCCCCGTCGGGAGCGACGGCTAGACCCCAGGGCCGGCCGGATCGTCCTCAGATCCAGAGGCCGACGGCTGCCCCGCGACCGCAGCCGCAAATCCAGCCCCGGCCTCAGTTCCAGCGGCCCGCCGCGGCGCCGCGTCCACAGGCGGCTCCAAGACCGCAGTTCCAGCGTCCGCCTCCGCAGGCCCGGCCCCAGATGGCGCCGCGCCCACAACCGCAGTTCCAACGGCCGCCTCCAATGGCGCGACCGGCGGCACCGCCGCGGCCTCAAATGGCCCCGCGGCCGCAGATGGCACCCCGTGCGGCCCCGCCGCCCCGTGCCGCACCGCCGCCGCGGGCAGCTCCGGCCGCAAGACCCGCAAGGCCGGCTCGGCCACCTGGCTGACCGGCACCGTCAATCGCACCCTGCTGAAATCGGGGCGCGCAGGGCGGTAAAATCGGCTGGATTTGCTTGCTTAACCGGGGTCGCGTGGGTATAAGCCGCGCATCTCACACGGAAGCATGGCTCTCAAAAGCCGTCCGGTGGCAACCGGGACGCAAGTCAATTTCTTGCGGCTCGTATTGCTCACACGCTTCCGGAGGAACCAACCGGAGAACTGAACGATGGCACTACCCGATTTCTCAATGCGTCAGCTTTTGGAAGCAGGCGTTCACTTTGGTCACCAGTCCCACCGATGGAATCCGAAGATGGCGGATTACATCTTCGGTGCCCGCAACAACATTCACATCATTGACCTCGCGCAGACCGTGCCGTTGCTTCATCGCGCGCTGCAGGCTGTCAGCGATACGGTTGCCAAGGGCGGCCGCGTGCTGTTCGTCGGCACCAAGCGTCAGGCACAGGACGGCGTGGCTGAAGCCGCGAAGCGTTCCGCGCAGTACTTCGTCAATTCGCGCTGGCTCGGCGGCACGCTGACCAACTGGAAGACCGTTTCCGGTTCGATCAAGCGCCTGCGTCAGCTTGAAGAAATGCTCGGCTCCGGCGAAGGCAGCCAGTACACGAAGAAAGAGCGCCTCACGCTGACGCGCGAGCGCGACAAGCTCGACCGCTCGCTCGGCGGCATCAAGGACATGGGCGGCTTGCCAGACCTGATCTTCGTGATCGACACCAACAAGGAAGACATCGCGATTGCGGAAGCCAACCGCCTCAACATTCCGGTCGCCGCGATTGTCGATACCAATTGCGATCCGAAGGGCATCTCGTATGTCGTTCCGGGTAACGACGACGCCGGCCGCGCGATCTCGCTGTATTGCGATCTCATCGCACGTGCAGTGATCGACGGTATTTCGCGCGCTCAGGGCGGCTCGGGCGTCGACATCGGCGCAATGGCCAATCCGACGCCGGAAGCCATCGCGCCTACGAAGTCGGAAGGCTTCCAGGGTCTTGCGGGTCCGCGCGGCGTTGCCGACGATCTCAAGAAGCTCACCGGCGTGTCCGGCGCGATCGAGAAGAAGTTCAACGACCTCGGCATCTTCCACTACTGGCAGCTCGCCGAGCTCGATCACGATACCGCCCACAAGATCGGCGAAGAAGTCGGTCTTCCGGCACGTGCCGATGGCTGGGTCGCCCAGTCGAAGGCGCTGACCGCGGAAGCGGAATAAGCCTCAACACCTATCGCGCGGCCGGTTCATCCGGCCGCGACATTCCTCGACTAGAAAAATCCTGCGCGTCGAATCCGGCTAGCCAGCACTTGCTGCGCCGCGCGGCCCGCACAGGCAAAGGACATCCACGATGACAGCGATCACAGCAGCAATGGTCAAGGATCTGCGCGAGAAGACCGGCGTAGGCATGATGGACTGCAAGCAGGCGCTCAACGAGACCAGCGGTGACATGGAAGCGGCCATCGACTGGCTGCGCAAGAAGGGCCTTTCGAAGGCTGCCAAGAAGGCTGGCCGCGTCGCAGCGGAAGGCCTGATCGCGGCGATCACCGCAGGCACCAAGGGCGTCGTCGTCGAGGTCAACTCCGAGACCGACTTCGTCGCGCGCAACGAACAGTTCCAGGGCCTCGTCAAGATGGTCGGTCAGGTCGCGCTCAAGGCCGGCACCGACGTCGAGAAGATCAAGGCTGCCAAGGTCGGCGACATCACCGTCGAGCGTGCGATTGCCGACGCGATTGCCACCATCGGCGAAAACATGACGCTGCGCCGAGCGGCAGAACTTTCCGTCAGCGATGGCGTGATCGCGAGCTACATTCACAACGCCGTGTTCGACGGCCTCGGCAAGATGGGCGTGCTCGTTGCGCTCGAATCGACCGGAGCCAAGGACGAACTGGCGACCCTCGGCCGTCAGATCGCGATGCATGTCGCCGCCACCAATCCGCAGGCACTCGATGCCGCAAGCCTCGATCCAGAGGTTGTGCGCCGCGAGAAGGACGTCATGGCCGACAAGTACCGTCAGCAGGGCAAGCCGGATGCGATGATCGCCAAGATCGTCGAATCGGGCCTGAAGACCTACTACAAGGAAGTGACCCTGCTCGAGCAGGCCTTCATTCACGACAACGCCAAGACCGTGGCGCAGGCCGTGAAGGATGCTGAGGGCAAAGTCGGCGCACCTATCAAGCTTACCGGGTTTGTGCGCTATGCTCTGGGCGAGGGAATCGAGAAGCAGGAATCCGATTTCGCCGCTGAAGTCGCCGCCGCTGCAGGGCAGGGGTAACGACACGACGCGAGCCGGTCGGACTTCGAGTGCATCGGGCAACATCGGTTGTTTGCTCCGGATTGCGCTCAATTCGAAAGAGTGAGCGATCGCATGGGTGAACCTGCTTATCGGCGTGTCGTCATCAAGGTGTCCGGCGAGTATCTCGCCGGGGACCAATCCTTCGGGATTCACCAGCCCACCATCGACCGGATCGCCGGCGATCTCATCAAAGCCCGAGAACTCGGAGTTGAAGTCGCCGTCGTCGTCGGCGGCGGCAACATCTTCCGCGGCGTTGAGGTTTCGGCGCGCGGTGTGTCCCGCACCACCGGCGATACGATGGGGATGCTTGCCACCATCATGAATTGTCTCGCGCTCGAATCGGCGCTGGAACGCAAGGGCCAGTCGGCGCGCGTGCTGTCGGCCTTCGTCATGCCGCAGGTCTGCGAATTGTTCACCCGCAGTCTGGCGCACCGGTATCTCGCCGAGGGGCGTATCGTGGTCCTCGCCGGCGGCACCGGAAATCCGTACTTCACCACCGACACCACAGCGGTATTGCGTGCAGCCGAAATCGGCGCACAGGCGGTCCTCAAGGCCACCAACGTGGACGGGGTCTACAGCGCCGATCCGAAGAAGGATAAATCCGCCACGCGATTTGAACGGTTGAGCCATTCGCAGGCGGTTGAAGGCGGTTATAAGGTGATGGACGCGACAGCCTTCGCGCTTGCCCGCGAGACGTCGTTGCCTATCATCGTGTTCTCGATTGCGGAGCCGGGATC
The DNA here is from genome assembly GCA_943368635.1 of Sediminibacterium ginsengisoli. Classification (GTDB taxonomy): domain Bacteria; phylum Pseudomonadota; class Alphaproteobacteria; order Rhizobiales; family Xanthobacteraceae; genus Afipia. The sequence goes on from CALRLJ020000070.1 coordinate 4,506, forward strand.
GATCGGTGCCGTCCTGAGCGGCAAGGGCAAAAGTACGATTGTCTCCGGTTGACGCGCTGCGCTAGCGGTGTCGCGTGAGCCGGAAAATTGAGCCTGAACAATAAGATATGAGATGCGGTCCGCACGTTGAACCGCATCGGACTTGAAGGGAGTACCATTTCATGGCGGCCGGGAATTTCGACATCAACGATTTGAAGCGCCGGATGGAAGGCGCGATCACGTCGCTCAAGCACGAACTGGGCGGGTTGCGCACCGGGCGTGCCGCGATCTCGATGGTCGAACCTGTTCAAGTCGAAGCCTATGGCAGCCACATGCCGCTCAATCAGGTCGCCACCGTCAGCGTGCCGGAACCGCGCCTGCTGTCGGTTCAGGTCTGGGACAAGTCGATGGTGAAGGCGGTCGAGACTGCCATCGTCAATTCCAACCTTGGTCTGTCGCCCGCGACCGAAGGTCAAGTCATTCGCCTGCGCATCCCCGAACTCAACGAAGAGCGCCGCAAGGAACTGGTGAAGGTCGCGCACAAATACGCCGAGGCTGCGCGCGTTGCCGTGCGCCATGTGCGCCGCGACGGTCTCGATGTTCTCAAGAAGCTGGAGAAGGATCACCAGCTTTCCGAGGACGACGAGAAGCGCCTTTCGAACGAAGTTCAGAAGGCGACCGATGCCGCTATCGCTGACGTCGATAAGGCGCTTGCGACCAAGGAAAAAGAAATTCTCACGGTTTAAGAGATCGCACGATGTCGAACGGCGCCATGCCAAAGCCAGAGGACTCGGGTCGTGCCGATGCGCCGCGGCATGTCGCGATCATCATGGACGGCAACGGGCGCTGGGCGGCGGCGAGGGGGTTGCCCCGTGCCGAAGGTCATCGCCGCGGCGTCGAAGCGCTCCGCAAGGTGGTGCGCGCCTCGCATGAACTCGGGATTTCCTATCTCACGATCTTTTCGTTCAGTTCGGAGAACTGGTCACGGCCCGCGAGCGAGATCGGCGATCTGTTCGGTCTGCTGCGCCGGTTCATCCGCAACGACCTCGCAACACTGCACGCCGACGGCGTGCGGGTACGCGTGATCGGTGAGCGTGCAGGACTTGAATCCGACATCTGCGCCCTGCTGACCGAAGCTGAAGAACTGACGCGAACCAACACGCGGCTGACGCTTGTCGTTGCGTTCAATTATGGATCGCGCCATGAGATTGCCAACGCGGCGCAGCGGCTCGCGCGCGAAGTCGCCGAGGGCAAGCGCGATCCGGCAACGATTACGACCGACGTGCTCGGCAGCTATCTCGACGCGCCGGATATTCCGGACCCCGATCTGATTATCCGCACCAGCGGCGAGCAGCGTCTGTCGAACTTCCTGATGTGGCAGGCCGCTTACAGCGAGTTGGTGTTCGTTCCGATCCATTGGCCGGACTTCGACAAGGCCGCGCTGGAAGGCGCAATTGCAGAATACGCGACCCGTGAGCGGCGCTTCGGTGGCCTGGTCGCCAAGAGCGTCGCAAAGACCGGGTCGTAAGCGGCGTGGCCCCGGATACGCCAGCGACACCAGAGACCGCCAAGGGGTCGAGCAATCTTTATATGCGCGTGGTCGCGGCGCTGGTTCTTGCGCCGCTGACCATTGCGATTGCATGGATCGGTGGCTGGCCGTGGGCCTGCATCGTGATCGCGGCAGCCGCATTGCTGTATTTCGAGTGGCTGATGATTGTCGGCGCCTCCGGCAACCGGCTTGCCGTCGCAACAGGAATTGCCGCGCTCGCGATTGCCGGCATTCTGGTGATGACACGTTCGACGGATCTTGCTCTGGGCGTCCTCGTCGCGGGCGTTGCGATTGTTGCCGCCATCGCGCGCGGACAGCGCGGATGGGTTGCAAGCGGACTGGTCTATGCGGCGGCTGCCTTGGTCGCCACGATTGTGGTTCGCCGCGATGCGGACTTTGGATTTGTCGCGCTGATGTTCGTTCTTCTCATTGTGTGGGTGACCGACATTGGCGGTTATTTCGCAGGACGCGGCATTGGCGGGCCGAAACTCTGGCCGCGCGTCAGCCCCAAGAAAACATGGGCTGGCGCGGTCGGTGGATTGGTCCTTAGCTTTGTGGTTGCGGCGGCATTCGCATGGCTCGGTTACGGCAAGATGCTGCCGCTGCTGCTGCTCGGCACCGTGCTGTCGATTGTTTCGCAGTTCGGCGACCTGTTCGAATCTGCGGTCAAACGGCGTTTCGACGTCAAGGATTCGAGCCAGATCATTCCCGGTCACGGCGGATTGCTGGACCGGCTCGACGGTTTCGTGGCGGCGATTGTTTTCGCCGTTCTCATTGGTTTTATGCGTGGCGGCCTGAATGGTGTCGGCCACGGTTTCATGGTTTGGTGATGCGATGAATGCTGTTCCGCTGCGTAACAACAAGGCGACTGCGTCTGCGGTGCGGACGATTACGGTGCTGGGTGCCACGGGGTCGATCGGCGATAGCACGATGGACCTGCTGCGCGCCTCGCCCGAGCGTTATCAAGTCGAGGCGCTGACCGCCAACAGCAACGTCGAAGGGCTGGCCAAGCTCGCGAAGGAATTCAACGCGCGCTTCGTTGCGGTCGCGGACGCCTCGAAGCTCGGCGAATTGCGCGACGCGCTGGCCGGAACGAGCATTGCCAGCGGGGCAGGCGACAGCGCCATTATCGAAGCCGCCGAACGGTCTGCGGACTGGGTGATGGCGGCGGTCAGCGGGGCCGCCGGATTGAAGCCAGCACTGGCGGCGGCCGATCGCGGCGCGACCATCGCGCTCGCCAACAAGGAATGTCTCGTTTGCGCCGGCGATTTCTTCATGGATCGCGCCGCGAAAGCAGGCGCGTGCATCCTGCCGGCGGATTCCGAGCACAACGCGCTGTTTCAGGCGCTGGCATCCGGCAACCGCGAGGAACTGGTTCGCGTCATCATCACCGCGTCCGGCGGGCCGTTCCGCACCTGGAAAGCAGCCGACATCGCGCAGGCGACGCTGGCTCAGGCGCTGAAGCATCCGAACTGGAGTATGGGCCAGAAGATCACCATCGATTCGGCATCCATGATGAACAAGGGGCTGGAGGTGATCGAAGCTTCCTATCTGTTCGCCCTGTCGCCGGACGAGATCGACGTGCTGGTGCATCCGCAGTCGATCGTTCACGGGATGGTGGAGTTTTCGGACCGTTCGGTGATGGCGCAGCTCGGCACGCCGGATATGCGCACCCCGATCGCGCATTGCCTCGGCTGGCCGGATCGCATTGTCGGACGTGCCGCGACGCTGGACCTTGCCAAAATTGGCTCGCTCACCTTCGAAGCGCCCGACTATGACCGCTTCCCCGGACTGAAGCTTGCCTACGACGCATTGCGCACGGGCAATGGCGCGACCACCGTCTACAACGCGGCGAACGAGGTTGCGGTGGCCGCCTTTGTCGCCCAGAAAATCCGGTTTGGCGGTATCGCCCAGCTTGTCGAAGCCACCATGAACAGCTGGGTGCGGTCAGGGAATCTGGCGCCGCTGACATCGGCCGACGACGCGATTTCCGTTGACCATGATGCGCGAAAAAGTGCCGTCACCCTCTTGCCTCAAATTGCCTTAAAGGCATCCTAGTGGATTGGGGACGGGGCCGTACGGCTCACCGGTAGGGGATCAGCTTGTGGACTTTTTACTGAATAGTTTCAATACGTTGAGTCATGGTCTGATCGGCTATATCATTCCCTTCCTGTTTGTTCTCACCATCGTCGTTTTCTTCCATGAACTCGGCCATTTCCTCGTCGCCCGCTGGGCCGGGGTGAAGGTCTTGACGTTCTCCCTCGGCTTCGGGCCGGAACTGTTCGGATTCAACGACCGTCACGGCACGCGCTGGAAGCTGTCGGCGATCCCGCTCGGCGGCTACGTCAAGTTCTTCGGCGACGATTCCGAGGCCAGTACGCCGTCTGCCGACACGCTCCGGACCATGACGGACGACGAGCGCAGCGTCAGTTTCCATCACAAGAAGGTCGGGCCGCGCGCCGCCATTGTGGCTGCGGGTCCAATCGCGAATTTCCTGCTGGCGATTGTGATTTTCGCGGCTCTGTTCACGTTCTTCGGCAAGCCGAGCCAGACCGCGCGCGTCGATTCCGTGCAGGAAAACAGCGCTGCGGCGACCGCCGGCTTCAAGCCCGGCGACGTGGTGACGGCGATTGACGGCGATGCCATCGAAAGCTTCACCGACATGCAGCGGATCGTCAGCACCAAGGCGGGTACGCCGCTGGTGTTTACCGTCAAGCGCGGCGATGAACTGGTGACGCTCAACGGCACCCCGCAGCTGCGCGAAATCAAGGACACGTTCGGGAACGTTCACCGGGTCGGCATCCTCGGGATAACCCGTGCAAATGGCCCCGGCGATACGGTCACCAAACCGGTGAATCCGGCGACCGCTGTCTGGCTGGGCGTCAAGGAGACCTGGTTCGTGGTCGACCGGACGATTTCTTACATCGGCGGGATTTTCACCGGCCGGGAGAACGCGGATCAGGTTGGCGGGCCGATCCGGATCGCCCAGATCTCCGGTCAGGTCGCCACCATCGGCCTTTCGGCTTTGATTCACCTCGCTGCGGTACTGTCGGTGTCCATCGGGCTGCTCAACCTGTTTCCGGTGCCGCTTCTCGATGGTGGCCACCTTTTGTTCTATGCGGTGGAGGCCATTCGCGGGAAGCCATTGTCGGAGCGTTCGCAGGAGCTCGGTTTCAGGGTCGGACTGGCTCTGGTGTTGATGCTGATGCTGTTCGCGACCTACAACGATATCCTGCATTTGGCCGCGTCCTGATTGCGGCTTTTTTACAGGCGTGGCCGATCAGCAACGTCTTGTTAGGAAATTGGAATTGCGCTGCGAAAGGGCGTTTGCCCATTTGGCAAAATTGGCTACAAGCAGTGCAATATTTGGGGAATCTCCCGGCCTGGAAACGGGCCGGCTACGGAATGACAAGGGCGCCTGGCGCATGATGGTTGGAATGCGAGTGTTACGGGGCGGTCTTGCCGCTGCCCTGATCATGGTTGCTTTGCCGGTCGCCGCTGTTGCGACGGCTACGCTCGTGTCGTCTCAGGCTGTTGCCCAGACCGCGGCTTCCATCGGTGTGGAAGGCAACCGCCGGATCGAAGCAGATACCATCCGTTCCTATTTCAAGCCGGGCCCCAGCGGCCGGCTGGATAGCGCCCGTATCGATGACGGCCTGAAGGCCCTGATCGAGACCGGCCTGTTTCAGGACGTGAGAATCAACCAGGCCGGCGGCCGGATCGTCGTGGTCGTCGTCGAGAACCCGGTCATTGGCCGCGTCGCCTTCGAAGGCAACAAGAAGGTCAAGGACGAGCAGCTCCTTGCTGAGGTTCAGTCGAAGGCTCGCGGAACCTTGTCGCGGGCAATGGTTCAGTCCGACACCGCGCGCATCACCGAAATCTATCGCCGCAACGGCCGCTACGACGTCAAGGTCGAACCGAAGATCATCGAGCAGCCGAACAATCGCGTTGATCTCGTTTTCGAGGTCACTGAAGGCGCCAAGACCGGCGTGAAGTCGATCGAGTTCCTCGGCAACAAGGCTTACTCGTCCTATCGTTTGAAGGACGTGATCAAGACCCGCGAAAGCAACTTCCTCAGCTTCCTCGGTTCCAACGACACCTACGATCCGGACCGGATCGAGGCCGATCGTGACATTCTCCGCCGTTATTATCTCAAGAACGGCTACGCCGACGTTCAGATCGTCGCGGCGCTGACGGAATACGATCCGGAGCGCAAGGGTTTCCTCGTCACCTTCAAGATCGAGGAAGGTCAGCAATACCGGGTTGGTGCTGTCGACTTCCAGTCCAGCATCGCATCGCTCGACGGCAATTCGTTCCGCAGCCTCTCGCGCGTCAATGTGGGTTCGATCTACAACGCCGAAGCCGTGGAAAAATCGGTTGAGGAAATGTCGATCGAAGCGTCGCGGCGCGGTTACGCTTTCGCGACCGTGAAACCGCGCGGCGACCGTAATTTCGACGCGCACACCGTGTCGATCGTGTTTGCGATCGACGAAGGTCCGCGCGTCTACATCGAGCGCATCAACGTTCGCGGCAACACGCGAACCCGCGACTATGTCATTCGCCGTGAGTTCGATATTTCGGAAGGCGACGCCTACAACCGCGCGCTGGTCGATCGCGCCGAGCGCCGCCTCAAGAACCTCGACTACTTCAAGACCGTCAAGATCAACAGCGAGCCGGGATCGTCATCCGACCGCGTGGTTCTGAATGTCGATCTCGAAGAGAAGTCGACCGGCGATTTCTCGGTGTCCGGCGGTTACTCGACGGCTGACGGATTCCTCGGCGAAGTCAGCGTCTCGGAACGCAACCTTTTGGGCCGCGGCCTGTATGCGAAGGCTGCCGTTCAGTACGGACAGCGCACGCAGGGCTACTCGCTGTCGTTCGTCGAGCCGTATCTGCTTGGCTATCGCGTCGCGCTGGGTCTCGACTTCTATCAGCGCAAGCAGCTTGCCTCGAGCTACGTGTCCTACGATTCGAAATCGATCGGCTTCAGCCCGCGCCTCGGCTTCCAGTTGCGTGAAGATTTGAATCTGCAGCTGCGCTACTCGATCTCGCAGCAGGAAATCACGCTGCCATCGTATCTGACGAACTGTAATAACTTTGGCGCAAACACGCCGGGCAATACTTACTATCCAACTCCGGCGTATGTGGGAGCTGGAGGAGATATAAACAATGCAGGCGGAGTTTATTCCGGTCCGTTCAGTTCAGCTCTCGGCGGCAATAACTGCTTTGCCGACGGTGAAGCTTCGGTCGCCGTGAAGCAGGGACTTGCCAACGGTGCGGTCACGACTTCGTCGCTGGGTTACTCGCTGGCCTACAACACGCTCGACAACAACAAGAACCCCACCACCGGTATTCTTGCTTCGATCAGCCAGGATTACGCAGGCGTTGGCGGCGACGTCAGCTACCTGAAGACCGTCGGCGATGTGAAGCTCTACACGCCGGTCGTGGCCGATGTCGTCGGTGTGCTGCGCCTGCAGGGCGGTGTACTGACCGACACCGGCAAGGGCATCCGCATGCTGGATCATTTCCAGATGGGTCCGAATCTTGTCCGCGGCTTCGCACCGGTCGGTATCGGTCCGCGTGACGTCACGCAGGGTACCTATCAGGATGCGCTGGGCGGCACCAAGTACTGGGGCGCTTCGGCTGAATTGCAGATGCCGTTCTGGTTCCTGCCGAAGGAAGTTGGTCTGAAGGGTGCGGTCTATGCCGACGCCGGTTCGCTGTTCGATTACCAGGGTGCTAGGTCGCTCACGGGCACTTGCTCGGGGACCGCAGCACAAAATGCCCAGAACCAGTGTCTGACCGTCGCCGGCGATGATGGCCTGATCCGGACGTCGGTCGGTGTCGGCCTGATCTGGCAGTCGCCGTTCGGACCGCTGCGCTTCGACTACGCGATCCCGCTGACCAAGGGTGCGAATGACCGCACGCAGGAATTCCGGTTCGGCGGCGGCACATCGTTCTGAGCTCAAACCGGGCTCGCACTTCGACATAGCGGGTTCCA
>CALRLJ020000071.1:0-11977 GCA_943368635.1 Sediminibacterium ginsengisoli
CGCATAGCCCACACCTGGTACAAACAAAAATGGCGCCGCAAACTGCAGCGCCATTTTCATTTGCCGAACGAAAAAATTACGACGCGCGGGTGGCTTCCCAGCGGCCCGAACAATTCGTGCTCGCCGATTTGCCGCTCCACTGACCGGAACCGGAATTGGCCGACAGCTTGCCGCTGGCGCTGGCCTTCTGATCGCCGCGCGCAATGGCGACGCTGACCGCGCCGGCATCGCCGACGCGGCCAGAAATATCGAAGCTGCCGTCACCCGAATAGCTGACGCGGCCGCCTTCGACCTTCACCGGATAGCTGTAGGCGGGATCGCAGTTGCCGGACTGGGTGATGATGGTGACCTTCCACGCGCCGTCGAACGAGGAGCCGGCCTTGGCCGAGCCGGACCATGCAACAGCCGCTGCCAGAGTGGCCGCAGCAAATGCAGCCAGAGCGAACAGCCGGGCGGCCGGATTCACAGACAAAGCAATCGACTTGGCGCGCACGGCCATCTGGCATTCCCTCGCGGTTTGTGATGTCACGAGGGATATAGTCGGATTGTGGCAACACTTCCAGTGCGGCGCAGCAGAACTCTTCAAAAGTGCCGAACTTGAATAAATACAAGTTCTTTCAAGACTCTATCGGCGATGAGCCTCCCAGCGCCCGCTGCACCGGGCGCCGTTCAGGAGACCGCTCCAGCGCCCGGAGCCGGAATATCCCGACAGCCGCCCGCTCGCCCGGCCCGATGAGCCGCCGCTGGAAATCGCCACGCTGACTCCGCCTCCGCCGCCGATCCGCCCGCTGATGGCCGCTCCGCCGGTCGAGACGATCCGCCCGCCGCTCACTTGCAGCGGAAAGCTATAGGCGGCGTCGCAATTGCCGGACTGGGTGACGATGACCACCGTCCAGGGGCCGTCGAAAGAGGCTGCCTGGCCGGGAGAGGCCGCGAACAGAATTGCTGCTGCGAAGGCCAATGGGACCGGCCGTTTCAGAACCTTGAAATTCATGGGACTGGCTTTCAGGCTTGAGGGACGCTGAGGTCTTGCAGAATAGTCGCCGGAACGGTTCCTTCCGTTCAAGCGCGGTCGTTAATCGTTGCCAATTCGCCGATCCTCTGCCATAAGCCCAACCTTCGTCGCCCGGCTGATTAAGGGCTGCCGTGGCGACGCCAATGCTGACTTTGTCCACACGGGATTAAGTTGAGCATTATCAACGCTCTAACGAGCATTTCAGCCGCCAGGTCGCCTTTCGGGGCGGTTTTTTGTTGCGGCAACAGGAGAGCCAAATGCCCAAGCTGAAGACCAAGTCGGGCGCCAAAAAGCGCTTCAAAGTGACCGGCACCGGAAAGGTGATGTCCGCCCATGCAGGCAAACGCCACGGCATGATCAAGCGGACCAAAAAGCAGATTCGTCAGCTGCGTGGCACGCGAGTGCTGTTCAAGACCGACGGCGACAACATCAAGAAGTACTTCTTGCCGAACGCCTGAGTCTCGCACCTCACAAATTCCGTTTTCACTTTTCCAGTTGAAGGACATGCGTCATGTCTCGCGTTAAACGCGGCGTCACAGCTCACGCCAAGCACAAGAAAGTCTACAAGGCCGCCAAGGGTTTCCGTGGCCGCCGCAAGAACACCATCCGCGCCGCCAAGGCCGCCGTCGACAAGGCCGGCCAGTATGCCTTCCGCGCGCGCAAGCTGAAGAAGCGCACCTTCCGCGCCCTCTGGATCCAGCGTCTCAACGCCGCTGTGCGTCCGTTCGGCATGACCTACAGCGTGTTTATCAACGGCCTCGCCAAGTCGGGCGTCGTGGTGGATCGCAAGGTGCTGTCGGATCTCGCGATCCACGAACCGGCGGCGTTCCAGGCGATTGCTGAAAAGGCCAAAGCCGCTCTCGCGGCGTAAGCCTGCCCCTCTTGATCGAGGCCGACACGACCGGAGCGTAACAACGCTCCGCTGCGTTCGGCTGGGCTTGATTAAACCCCACCGGACGGTTCAAACACACCACCGTTCCGCTGGGGCTTTTTCCGATGTCCGATCTCGCCAAACTTGAAACCGAAATTCTGGCCGCGATTGCTGCTGCTTCCGATGAAGCCGCACTCGAAGCCGTGCGCGTCGCAGCGCTCGGCAAGAAGGGCTCGATCTCCGCGCTGCTCGCCACGCTCGGCAAGATGTCGCCGGACGAGCGCAAGACCGAAGGCGCGAAAATCAACCTCGCCAAGGACAAGGTGACCGAGGCGCTGACTGCGCGCCGCGACATTCTCAAGAACGCAGCCCTCGATGCGCGTCTCGCCTCTGAAGTTATCGACGTCACGCTGCCGACGCGCGAGACGCCCGCCGAGCAGGGCCGCATCCATCCGCTGACACAGGTGATGGATGAACTCACCGCGATCTTCGCCGACATGGGCTTCTCGATTGCCGAAGGACCGGACATCGAGACCGATGATTACAATTTCACCAAGCTGAATTTCCCCGAAGGCCATCCGGCGCGGGAAATGCACGACACGTTCTTCTTCAATCGTAAGGAAGACGGCTCGCGGCCTTTGCTGCGCACCCACACCTCGCCGGTGCAAGTCCGCACCATGTTGAACCAAAAGCCGCCGATCCGCGTGATCTGTCCGGGCCGCACCTACCGCATCGACAGTGACGCGACCCACACGCCGCAATTTCATCAGGTCGAAGGCCTTGTGATCGACAAGGGTTCGCATCTCGGCCACCTGAAATGGATTCTCGCAGAATTCTGCAAGGCGTTCTTCGAGGTCGACAACGTCAACATGAAATTCCGCCCGTCATTCTTCCCGTTCACCGAGCCGTCGCTCGAAGTCGACATCCAGTGCCGCCGCGACAAGGGCGAGATTCGCTTCGGCGAAGGCAATGACTGGCTGGAGATTCTCGGCTGCGGCATGGTGCATCCGAATGTGCTGCGCGCCTGCGGCATCGATCCCGACGTGTATCAAGGCTTCGCTTGGGGCATGGGCATCGACCGCATCGCGATGCTGAAATACGGCATCAACGACCTGCGGCAGATGTTCGAGAGCGATACGCGCTGGATCAATCACTACGGCTTCAAGCCGCTGGATGTCCCGACACTGGCGGGAGGGTTGTCGTCGTGAAGTTCACCCTCTCCTGGCTGAAAGAATATCTCGACACCTATCATCCGCTCGAGGCAATCGCCGACAAGCTCACCATGATCGGGCTTGAAGTCGAGCACATCGAGGACAAGGCGAAGGCGCTGGCGCCATTCGTCATCGCCAAAGTGATCTCAGCCGAGCAGCATCCCAATGCCGACCGGCTGCGGGTCTGCATGGTCGATTACGGTCAGGTCGCAAACGGCGAGAAGCCGCTGCAAGTCGTGTGCGGCGCGCCGAATGCGCGCGCGGGCCTTATCAGCGTGTTCTCTCCGGCGGGCACCTATATTCCGGGCAAGAACATTACCCTCAGCGTCGGCAACATCCGCGGCGTCGAAAGCCACGGCATGCTGTGCTCGGCCGCCGAGCTTGAATTGTCCGAAGATCACGACGGCATCATCGAGCTTGCCGCCGATGCGCCGGTTGGAAAGCCTTACGCGGAATGGGCCGGTCTCGGCGATCCGGTGATCGAGATTAATCTGACGCCCAACCGTCAGGACTGCACCGGCGTCTACGGCATCGCGCGCGATCTCGCCGCCGCCGACATGGGCAAGTTCAAGGACCAGATTCCGAAGCAGATCAAGGGCGAGTTTCCCTGCCCCGTGCAGGTGACCATCGAGGACGAGAAGCTCTGTCCGGGCTTCGCGCTGCGTCTGGTGCGCGGCGTCAAGAACGGCCCCTCGCCTGAATGGCTGCAAAAGCGTCTCACATCCATCGGGCTTCGCCCGATCAATGCGCTGGTGGATATTACCAACTTCATGACCTTCGACCGCGCGCGGCCGCTGCATGTGTTCGACGCCGCGAAGGTGAAGGGCAACCTTGTAGTCCGGCGCGCGCGCAACGAGACGGTGACCGCCCTCGACGGCAAGACCTATGCGCTGGACGACACCATCTGCGTCATCGCCGACGACAGAAGCGTCGAATCCATCGCCGGCATCATGGGCGGCGAGGCCTCCGGCTGCGACGAGAACACCACCGACGTGCTGATCGAATCGGCTCTGTGGAACGAAATCAACATCGCCCAGAGCGGCCGCAAGCTCGGCATCAATTCCGATGCGCGCTATCGGTTTGAGCGCGGCGTCGATCCGGCCTTCATGGTGCCGGGCCTTGAGATGGCGACGAAGCTGGTGATGGACCTGTGCGGCGGCTCGCCGTCGGAGATCGTGGTTGCGGGCCGCGCCCATGGCGACGACCGCATCATCGATTTCCCGATTACCGAAGTGAAGCGGCTGGCAGGCATCGAAGTGCCGCTGCCGGAGATCAAGCGCATTCTCACCCATCTCGGTTTTGTGGTCGCAGGCACAGGCCCGGTCGTGAAAGTCGCGGTGCCGTCATGGCGCAGCGACGTGCACGGCAAGGCCGACATCGTCGAGGAAATCGTGCGTATCGTCGGCGTCGACAGCGTGCCACTGACGCCGTTCGAACGCGGCGACGCTCCGCGCAAGCCGGTGCTGACCCAGCTTCAGATCCGCACCCGCCGCGCCAAGCGCGCGCTGGCGGCGCGCGGCATGACCGAGGCCGTCACCTGGTCGTTCGTCTCAAAACCGCAGGCCGATCTGTTCGGCGGCGGCAAACCCGAATTGACGCTGGCCAATCCGATTGCATCGGATCTGTCCGATATGCGGCCTTCGCTGATCGCGGGGCTTGTGGCGGCGGCGCAAGCCAATGCGGATCGCGGTTTCTCGGATGTGGCGCTGTTCGAGGTCGGCCAGATCTTCAAGGGCGACAAGCCCGAGGACCAGTTCATGGCGGCGAGCGGCGTGCGCCGCGCGCTGGCCTCATCCAAGGGCATCGGCCGTCAGTGGTCGGGTTCGGCGACCGTCGATGCGCTCGACGCCAAGGCCGATGCGCTCGCGGTGCTAGCGGCTGCCGGTGCGCCGATGCAGGGACTTCAGATCGTCTCGACGGCCGAATCGAAAAATTTCCCCGCCTGGCTGCATCCCGGCCGCGCGGGCACGATCCAGATCGGACCGCAGAATGTGCTGGGTTACTTCGGCGAGCTGCATCCGCGCGCGCTGGAAACGCTGAAGGCCGACGGCCCGCTGGTGGCGTTCGAAGTCATTCTCGAGCGCATTCCCGATGCCAAGGCGAAGCCGACCCGCGCCAAGCCGCTGCTGGAGCTGTCGCCGTTCCAGCCGGTGTCGCGCGACTTCGCCTTCATCGTCGATCACAGCGTCAAGTCCGGCGACATCGTGCGCACCGCGCAGGCCGTGGACAAGAAGCTCATTACCAGCGTGACGGTATTCGACGTCTATGAAGGCAAGGGCATCGACGAGGCGAAGAAGTCCGTGGCCATCGCGGTCACGTTGCAGCCGCGCGAAAAGACCCTCACCGATCAAGAGATCGATGCGGTCGCCTCGAAGATCGTCACCGATGTGACCAAGAAGACCGGCGGCGTGCTGCGCAGCTAGAGCAGCGCCGCATGGGTTTCCGGCACGACACCTGATCGCAGCAAGTCTCGCGGTCGCGATCAGGATTCGTTTCGGTTCCCGGTCAGGGCCCGTACGTGAAACGCCAGCCGCTGGCCGATATAGGCCGCGATCTGCCGCCAGCCGACATGATGCTCGGCCGGAACAATCTCGGCCGCCGGCGGCGTTATCACGAGGCTCTCGAGAACGTCAGCGACCTGCGCGCTGTTTGTAAGAACCAGATCGTCGATGCATCCGCAGGCGGCCAGACGGTCGTGCACAAAGCGGGACGCCTGACCGGCCCCGATGCGCCGCGCCCGATCAGGCAGAGCGGAGTCGATCGCGAACACAAAGCGGAATTTTGAAACGAGTGCTCCGGCGAATTCAATCGGATCGACTTTCGCGTATGCGATGAGACACCACAGGTTGAATTCCATGTAGATCGTCGGGGCAAACCGCGCGATGGTTTCCACGGCTCCCTCAAGCACGCCTTTCTCGAAACCTTCGACATCTATTTTGATGAGGTCGACGCGCTTGAGCGCCCTCGACGTCACGAAATCATCAATCGAGACGGCGGCGGTGTCGCAGCCGGAGCCATCGGACACGATGTGACCGAACGCGGCATCTTCGGCAAACCTGATCGTGCCCGGCTTGGCGGCGACTGCGAGGTTGAGCGGCTCGACGTTGCCTAACCCATTCGCCGCGACATTGGCCTGAAGTGCGGCGAAGACATTCGGCCCCGGCTCGAATGCGTAGATCTGCCCGTCCGGCACGTGCTGGCTGAAGATCGCGGACGTGGTGCCGATATTAGCGCCGACATCGAGTACGACCCCGGCGGGATCGGTCAGCAGCGCGGCACAGATCCGGTCAAGATCATCATGAATGCCGTCGACTAGCGCGTCGAAATACCTGTCGTTGTCACCGGACCCGACCATATCGAACGAAGCTCTGCCGATACGAAGGCGTTTCATGCGGTGAAATCTCGCATGAAGGCGAGCATCGATCAATTGCGCGGCCAGAACAGGCTGCGCCTGTCGGACGGTGCCGGCTCCGCGGTCGCGCGCGCCGGTTTGCGCTTCGGCTTCTTGCCCGCCTTCTCGGCCACCGGCGTATCCTTCAGCGCGCCGATCTTGCGCAAGGCAGCATCCGCCGCGCGTTCACCGGACTCCCACGCCCCGCCGACGGTGCCCCATTGGGTCTCATGCGCGGCGTCGCCGGCAAAGAACAGGCTGCCCAGCGGCTCCATCAAAATCTTGCGTGACGGCTGGCCGCCGGGAGATGCTGCGGACATGGCACCGAAGACATGCGGCATGTCGTTCCAGCGCGTCGCGGTGGTGCGCTTGACGATGGTCTTGATATCCGCGCCGAACAGTTTCGTCAGCCAGTCTGTCGCGAACTCCACCATCGCGGCTTCGCCGCGCGCGGACAGCTCCGCGCCGAACGAGCCTGCGACATCGACCTGACACAGCGACGAGCCGCCGAGATTGGCGAGCAGGAAGCCGGTTGAGCGGTCGGTGCTTTGCTCGATCACAATGTCGTCGCGCGACAGGCCCAGCGGATTGCCGGGCAGTTCGAGCGCGATGTGGTCGTAACTGCCGAGCGTGAGTTTCGAGGCGGCATCCTGCTGGCGCTTCGGCAACTCCGGCGTGAACTTGATCTTGCCCGACAGCAGCGCATTGGTGGACGCCGTGACGATGACGGCTTTTGCGCCGATCGTTCCGGCCGATGTCTCGACCTGCACATCGCGCCCGCTCCAGACCACGCGCGTCACCGGCATCGACAACATCAGCGGAAGCCCATCGCCGAGTTTTGCAATCAGCCCGCCCAATCCCTGACGGCAGGCCGATGGCCCGTCGCGCTGCGCCATCGTAACAAGATCGAGCGCGGACAGATCTTTCAGATCCTTGCCGGTGGCGGTCGCGCCGAGCAGGAAATCCGTCGTGCTCGCCCAGACGCCGAGATCCTTCGGCAAGCCGCCTGCGGCCGGCATATCGGCCTTGCCGCGAATGGCATCACCCATGGCGCGGTTGGCGCGCACCAGTGTCGCGAGAAAATCCTCGGCTTCTCCGGCGCGCGCGTTGCGGCGGCCGATCCGGATGCGCTGGCCGCGCGGCGCAGGATACATCTCCATGCCGACACCGCGCGCAAGTTTCGCAATCGGACTGGTTTCGGCGTTATAGAGCCAGCGCGCGCCCCGGTCGAACGGCACATCGAATGCGGCCGCATCGGTGACACAACGCCCGCCGATGTTGGATGAAGCCTCGATCACCACCACCTTGCGGCCTGCGGCGGCGATACGGCGCGCGGCAGCGATCCCGGCAGCACCGGCGCCGATCACCACGACTTCGGCATCGCGCGGCAAGGGCGCGGCCATCGCGCGCATGTCGGCGCGCCGCGCAAAAGGTGACAACGCCACTGCCGCCGAGCCGGCCAGAAGGTCACGCCGGGTAATTGTCATGTCATGGTTTCCAGAATTCGACCAAAAACGGAATTGGGGGTCGAAATTGCCGTATCATGAGGCTTCCGGCAACGGTCATGGTGAATGTTTGATGAGCGGCGGCCTTGACGCATGAACTAAATTGAAATTGCTTTCGACAAAACTGGTGGTCCGGTTCTGACATTCGCTCGGAAGGTGCTGCAGAGTAAAGAGAACGCCGGATACGGAACAACAGGCCAACAAGAAAGCGGCCGGAATGCGCTGCTCGGGGGGAAGAATACCATGGGCTTTATGCTCGATACCGTCGGCAAGATCATCGCCGGGTACCTCCAGAAAGAGGTTCCAGGTTACGAACCCTTTACGCCGAGCGATCCGGAGCGGCTGCGCGGGCTGATCGAGCCGGGGGACGTGCTGCTGGTCGAAGGCAATAATCGCGTTTCCGGCATCATCAAATACCTCACCCAATCGACATGGTCGCATGCCGCCCTCTATGTCGGTCCGGTCGATGGCGCGACCGAGCCCGATGGCGAACCGCATGTGCTGATCGAGGCCAATATCGGCGAAGGCGTCACCTCCGCGCCGCTCTCGAAATATTATCCCTATCACACCCGTTTGTGCCGTCCGGTCGGACTGTCCTTCGAGGACCGCACCACCGTCTGCCGTTATGCGATCAACCGCATCGGTTTCGGCTACGACACCAAGAATATTCTCGACCTGATGCGCTTCCTGATTCCGCTGCCGATTCCGCAGCGCTGGCGGCGGCGCATGATCTCGCTAGGCTCAGGCGATCCGACCAAGATCATCTGCTCGGCGCTGATCGCGCAGGCCTTCGGCGCGGTACGTTATCCGATCCTGCCCAAGATCACCCAGGCCGCGAGCCGTCAAGCCCGGCGCGAAATCCTGCACATCCGCGATTCCTCGCTTTACATGCCGCGCGACTTCGACATCTCGCCCTATTTCGAGATCGTCAAGCCGACCATCGTGCGCGGATTCGATTACACGGCGCTGCACTGGGCCGACACGACAAAGCCGTCCCCGGAGGTGACGGACGAAGCCGATCCCTTTCCAGAGGGAATCTTCGAAACGCCAGAAGCGCCGCTCGCGCCTGTTGCGCCGTTTGAGCAGGCTTCGCAGGAACGCCGGAAAGCCCACGACGTCGCTGCCTGAACCGGAATCCGATCTCGAACGAAGCGGGTAAAGCATCCCGCACGCACTAACGAGGCAGCGAGCGCTTGCTCGCGGCGACGCCTTTCTTGCTCTCGGCCCTTGCCGAAACCTCGCTCCGTATCTAACTCTCGCTAGGTTTTTTGGAGTTTGGAGGAAGGCCCATGCTTGACGCCGCGCTCAAGGCGTTGTCCCAGATCCTGTCGCCGCCGATGCGTTCCATCCTGTGGAAGTCGGTCGGCTTGGCGTTGGTACTGATCGTTGTCGTTGCCGTGGTGCTGCAACGCGTCCTGAGCTGGGCCGCCGGGTCGGGAGAGCTGTGGGCCGAAACGATGGTCGGCTCCGACTATCATACCCTCATCAATATCCTTGCGTGGATCGTCTCGATTGCGGCCGGACTCGGCGTCGTGGTCGGCGCGGTGTTTCTGATGCCTGCAATCACCTCGTTGGTTGCCAGCGTGTTCGTCGACGACGTCGCCGACATTGTCGAGCGCCAGCATTACCCTGCGGAAAAGCCCGGCGTGGCGCTGCCGGTTGGCCGTGCGCTCGTCGAGGGCAGCAAGACGGCGCTGCTGACTGTTCTGGTTTACCTGATCGCGCTGCCGTTCGTGTTCCTCGCAGGCGCCGGCTTCATCGTGTTCTTCATCGCCACCGCATGGCTGCTGGGCCGCGAGTATTTCGAACTCGCCGCGATGCGTTTCCGCACGCCGGAAGAAGCCAAGATGCTGCGCAAGCAGAATGGCGCTATCGTGTTTACGGCGGGCTTGTTCATCGCAGCTTTCGTGTCGATCCCGATTGTGAATCTGGCGACGCCGCTGTTCGGCATGGCCTTCATGGTTCACATGCACAAGCGGCTGTCGGGTCCGCGGCCTGAACTGCTGGAGCCTGTGCGCCGGACAAGCGTGCCGATGGCCTGATTCAAGCCGGAATCGTTTTTTCCGGCCAGCGGCACAGATCGTTGATGATGCAGACCTCGCAGCGCGGCTTGCGCGCGATGCAGGTGTAGCGCCCGTGCAGGATCAGCCAGTGATGGGCGTGCCGCGCGAATTCCGGCGGCATGATCTTGAGCAGTCCGAGTTCGACCGCCAGCGGCGTCTTGCCCGGTGCAAGACCTGTTCTGTTGCCGACACGAAACAAATGGGTGTCCACCGCAATGGTCGGCTCACCGAACGCGATATTCAGAACCACATTCGCGGTCTTGCGCCCGACACCGGGTAGCGCTTCCAGCTCCTCGCGGTCGCGCGGCACTTTGCTCCCATGCAATGCGATCAACTGCTCCGACAGCGCGATGACGTTTCGTGCCTTGGTGCGATACAGTCCGATGGTCTTGATATAGCCGCGCACCTGCTCCTCGCCGAGCGCCACCATTTTCTCGGGCGTATCGGCGACAGGAAACAGGTGCCGCGTCGCCTTGTTGACGCCGACGTCGGTGGCCTGCGCCGACAGCGCCACCGCCACCAGCAACGTATAGGCGTTGAGGTGTTCCAGCTCGCCCTTCGGCTCGGGATTGGCGTTGCGGAAACGGCTGAAGGCCTCGACGACTTCGGCGTGAGTCCAGGGTTTTGGTTTCGCGGCTTTCGTTGCCCGCTTCACCGGCGTGACCGGAATAGCTTTCGATTTTGAACGGGACGTGATCGCTTTTTTCGCCATGATCCCGGTATAATAACCTGCCATGGACGAGCGCAACGATTTTGATCCTCAGCAGATTGCGGACGCGCCGCTGTTTTCCGCGCGGCTGACGCCGCATCGCTCACTCAGTCGCCACGGCTTTCTGGTGCTGATGGGATTCGTCACCTTCATCAGTTTTGTGGCGGGCATCGTGTTCCTGATGATGGGCGCGTGGCCGGTGTTCGGTTTCTTCGGCCTCGACGTGCTCATCATCTACTGGGCGTTCCGGGTGAACTTCCGCCGCGCCGCCGCCACGGAAGACATTATCGTCACGCCGTATGAAATCCGCGTCCGGCGCGTCAGCCATCGCGGCCATGTGGTGGAATGGACGCTCAATCCGCTGTGGGTGCAGCTCGAGCAGAAATCCCACGCCGAATTCGGCATCGAGAAGCTTTATCTGGTGTCGCGAGGCCGCCGCCTCTCGGTCGGCAGTTTTCTCGGGCCGGACGAAAAAGCAAGCTTCTCCAAAGCCTTGCTGGCAGCCCTCGTGGCCGCCAAACGCGGCCCGACTTACAATCCAGTGACCTGATCGCAAAGTCGGGAAACGGGTGGAGACATCGGGACATGCGGCCTAAGTCCGGATGATGATGGACACCGCATAACGGACGCCGCCATGATGACCAGCGCGATGAAAGAATTTTCCCTCGACGATCTGCAACTCGCAAAGCCCTCCAAGCAGGGAGCCGCGCTGCGCGATTACGATTCGGTGCGCCGCGCGATCGGATTCATTTCCGAGCAATGGCGCACGCAGCCGACCATCGAGGCGATGGCGGACGCAGCCCACCTGACGCCCGACGAATTGCATCATCTGTTCCGGCGCTGGGCTGGCCTCACGCCGAAAGACTTCATGCAAGCGCTGACCCTCGATCATGCCAAGCGCTTGCTCCGCGATTCCGCCAGCGTGCTCGATGCCGCCTATGACTCAGGGCTTTCCGGCCCCGGACGATTGCACGATCTATTCGTGACCCATGAGGCGATGTCGCCGGGCGAGTGGAAAAAGGGCGGCGCCGGAATGACACTTCATTACGGATTTCATCCCTCGCCGTTCGGCATGGCCGTGGTAATCGCCAGCGAACGTGGCCTGGCGGGTCTGGCCTTCGCCGACGAAGGTGAGGAGATGCCCGCACTGGCCGACATGACTCGCCGCTGGCCGCTGGCGACTTACATCGAATCGTTTGCCGATACCGCGCC